>JAYUYB010000506.1:0-9048 GCA_043752655.1 Chloroflexota bacterium | reverse complement strand
TGGTGACAAGGGGCTGGCCGCGCAGCACCGAGAAGATCGCCTGAGTCATGGCGCCGAGGTCGAGCATGCCGCTGTTGTAGCCGCGATACTTGAGCACAGCGAGCACAGAGCCGGTAGTGGCCACGATCAGCATGGCCGCAAGCAGCAGCGGGTCGGTGCGCCAAGTTGTAAGGCGTGGCTGGTGCATAGGTAGTCGGCTATGGCTTCAGGGTAGGCTGCGGCGCTGGCGACCGCCGCTCTAGGAGCAGCAGGAGCGCGCCGGGCAGGGTTACAAGGAGCAGGAGCGCCCGGCCAAGCAGGGCGGCGGCGAGGGCCTGGCCCGCCGTGGCGCCGAACGGTGTGAGCAGGGCCACAAAGAGACCCTCGCGCACGCCCCAGCCATTCAGGGTAATTGGCAGCAGCCCAGCGACGCCCATGATCGCTGCGGACAGCACGACGATCACGAGCGGGAGGGTTGCGCCTACAGCCGCGAGATTCAGCCACATCCCAGCCCCAGCGAGGATCTGGAAGGCCAGCGAGAGCGCGGCCACGAGCGAGAGCGCGGCAGGCCAGCGCAGGTAGCCACGCAGGGCCACCGCGCTCTCGCACACGGCCTGGCGCAAGCTTGCGGGCAGACGCTGCCAGAGGCGCACGAGGAGTGGGGCGAAGGGGAAGGCGGACGCCTGGCGCGCTGCCAGGGTGGCGAGCATGGCGACGACGAGGGCCACAGGCACAAGGGCGAGGGCCAGGGCGGCCTGCCCGAGCACCACGGCCAACCCAGCCCACGCCAGCGCCAGCATGAAGAGCAGGCCGCTCGCCCGCTCGGCCAGGATGGAGCGCGCGACCACGAGCGGTCGGCCGGTGGCGCGGCCAGCGATCAGGACCCGGCCAAGATCACCGCCGATCTCGGTGGGCAGATAGTTGCTGGCGAACGCGCCGATCAGATACCAGCGGAAGAGGCGGGCGAAAGAAAGATGAAGGCCGTCGAGCCGCAGGAGCGTGCCCCACTTCCAGCAGCTCAGGATAACACCGAGGTAGTAGAGCGCGCAGGCGGCGATCATGAGTGGCGGGCTGGCGGAAGCAAGGGTCGTGCGCAGCTCGGACCACGAGACCGACACAAGCAGCCATGCCAGAAGCGCGGCGCCCACCAGCAGCTGGAGCGCAGCACGCAGCCGCCTGGCGTTTGTGCTCATCGTGCCTGCTCTAGGCGGCGTCCGATGATCAGCACCGAGCGGCTAAACGTCATGCGGAGCTTGTAGATGCGGTCGGCGTACAGGGGAGAGGTGGGCTGGGCGCCCGGCAGCCTGTAGGGAATCAGCCCAACCGCGCGCCCAACGACGGCGCCGGGCAAGCCAGTAAGATGGTTATGCACATATTCCATGTGCGCCACCTCGAGGCCTGCGTCGAGGAACATCTGGTGGGCGCGGCGCGACGAAACCGGGAAGCTGTGGCTGTAGTCGCAGTCCCAAAAATAGTTGCGCACCCAGAGCAGATCGGGCGAGACGATCGCCACGCAGCCGCCAGGGCGCACAACGCGACACAGCTCGGCCAGCATCGCCTGGGCCTGTGGCAAGCCCGAGGCGTGCTCGATCACATGGCTTGCGACGGCGGCGTCGGCCACAGAGTCGCGCAGTGGCAGGGGCGGCACAAACGAGCAGACGCTATCGCCGGTGAGCGCCTGGAGCAGACCGGCGTTCACATCAACGGCGGTATACTCGCGCCCGCGCTCGCGGCAGACGGTGGCGAAGGCGCCACGGCCCGGGCCGATCTCGACCACATGACGCAGGCCGTTGCTGGCGCTAGCGAGCCGCCCAAAGAGGTGCTCGGCGGAGAGGCGGCCAAGGCGACGGCCAAGGCGTGTTACGCGTTTGTTACGCCAGAAATCGTAGAAGGGCATTGCTCTATTTCTTCCAGCAGGCTCGCGTAGATTGCGTCTAGCTGCTCGACAACGGCCTCGATGTTGAAGGCGCGGCGCACAAAGGCTTGCCCAGCAGCGCCGAGACTGCGGGCAAGCGCGGGGTCGCTGAGCAGGCGAGCGAGGGCTGCGGCGAGGGCAACAGGCTGCTCGGGCGGCACAAGTAGGCCTGTCAGTTCGTCGCGCACAATCTGGCGCAGGCCACCTACAGCGGAGGCGACCACGGGCAGGCCGCAGGCGGAGGCTTCGGCAGCAGCCAACCCGAATGCCTCGCGCCGCGATGGCTGGGCGTACAGGTCGCCCGCGCGCAGCAGTGGCCGCACATCGGCAAGCTGGCCGAGCAGCCACACGCGCCCGGCGAGATCTGGCCTGGCCGCACGTGCCTGGAGCGCGGCGCGCTGCGGCCCATCGCCCGCGACGGCCAGCTGCACCTCGCGGGGGAGCAAGGCCAGCGCCTCCAGCAGCACGTCGGCGCCTTTGACGGGGCTCAGCCTACCGACGTAGGTGATGAGCTGTGTGTGCTCGGGCAGCCGAAGCAGCCGACGCGCCGCAGGCTTGTCGAGCGTGCAGGTGTCGAGATGGGCCAGATCGACCCCATTTGGCAGCACAACGAGCTTATCTGCCGGCCAGCGGCGCACCGTGGCCGAGTAGAAAGCCGCATCGTCGGTGAGGACGAGGTAGGCGATGCGGCGCGGCGGTGCGGCGGGCTCGCACAGGCGGCGCAGCGCCAGGAGCGGGCCGGGGTGCGAGTAGATCTCGGCGCTCGCCTCGTGGTCGTGGACGACGATGGCGGGGATACCGGCGAGCACGGCGGCGGCCCGCCCGAGCATCTGCGCGCCGAGCAGGTGCAGGTGGGCGAGCGACGGGCGCAGCTCGCGCAGCGTGCGCAGGAGCGTGGGCAGCTGGCGCGGGTCCCACCTGGTAAGCCCCAGGCAGCGCACGTCCACGGCGGCGGCGGCAAGCTCGGCGCAGAGCGGGGTGGAGCCGCGCAGCACAACCACGCTCACTGGCCGCCCCTGACGCCGCTGGCGCACGGCAAGATCCACAAGCAGGCGCTGGGCGCCGCCTAGCCCCATGTGGTCGATGATATGGACGACGGGGGTTGCGCTCATCAAAGTTGCGGGTCGGCGCACGGGGTGGTGGCGCAGGCGTGGATGGTTGGCGCAATGACGCGCCCGTAGAGCTCAAGGTGTTGCTCCAGGATGCGATCCCAGGCGAGCTCGGCTACACGGTGGCGAGCGCGCTGGCCGAGCTCATCGCGCAGGGCGGTATCGCCCATCAGGCGGGCGATGGCGGCGCGCAGGCCAGGCACGTCGTGTGGCTTCACCAGGAGGCCTGCATCGCCCACAACCTCCGGCATGCCGGTGCAGTTGTTGGTGACAACGGCGCAGCCGTGGCTAAGGGCCTCCATCAGCACCACGGGGAAGTTGTCGTGGAGCGACGGGAAGACGAAGATCGCGCTGGAAGCGTAGAGATCTTGAAGTGCCTGGCCCTTCAGGAAGCCGGGGAACTGCACGGCGAGGCCAAGGCGCGTGGCCTGGGCCTTCAGCGGCTCTAGCATAGGGCCATCGCCTGCGATGACCACATCCCAGCCAGCGAGATCGAGGTCGGCGAGCGCATCGAGCATAAACTGGGCGCCCTTGCGCGGGAAGAGTCGGCTGGCGAAAAGGATGCGCTGGCGGCGCTCCACCGCGCTTGGATCAGGCTGGTTAAAGCCATACGTCATCAGAGTGACGGGCGTGGGGTAGCCCTTCTGGAGCAGATCGCGCAGGTAGGCAGAGGGCGAGATGATCGCGTCGGCGCTGCGCACGACGGCCTTCCAGACGGGCTGGAGCAGCTTGTGGCCGCGCTTGAAGCGATCCGGGTTGTAGCCGGGCACGTCGGAGCCGTGGATGGTAACGACGAGTGGCAGGCCGGTGGCGCGCTTCACGGCGGCGGCAAGCACGCCGGTGGGCATCAGGAAGTGCGCGTGAATAAGATCGTAGCTGTTGCGGGCGGCCAAGGCGAGGCAGACGGGGAGGGCCGAGGCGAGGTAGCTGCCCATCTCGATGGTGACGGCGCGCACGGGTGAGCGGCGCAGGGCGGGCACGCGAAAGATGCGCAGCCGCCCATCGATCTGCTGCTCTTGGAAGGGAAGCCGCCCGTAGCCCATAGTCACAACATCGACATGATGACCAGCCAGGGCTAGCTGCTCAGAGAGCGCCCGTGTGATCGGAGCCGCGCCGCCGCCGATCGGCGGATACTCGTAGTTGAGCATCAAGATCCGCATCGGCTACTCCTGGCCGATCTCGTCGCGGACGACATAGATCGACTTGTGCTGGGTCTCGTAGTAGGTACGCATCATCAGCTCGCCGAGCAGGCCCATGCCGAGGAACTGCACCCCGATCAGCACCATCAGCACGGCAAGCAGAAGTAGGGGCCGATCGCCGATCTGCTGGCCAAGCACAAGCTTGACATAGCCAAGATAGGCAAGCACGGCGCTGCCAAAGAGCCCGCTCAGCAGGCCGATCAGGCCGAACACCTGCATGGGCCGGGTGGAATATGAGAGCAGAAAGCGCACCGTGATCAGGTCGAGCAGCACGCGGGTGGTGCGGCCAATCCCATACTTGGATTTGCCGTACTTGCGGGGGAAGTGGTTCACGGGCAGCTCGGTGACAGCCACGCCCTGCCAGGAGGCGATGGCGGGGATGAAGCGGTGCAGCTCGCCGTAGAGCCCAATGTTTTTTACCACCTCAGCGCGGTAGACCTTAAGCGAGCAGCCGTAGTCGTGGAGGCGCACGCCGGTGGCCCAGGAGATCAAACTGTTGGCGATGATCGAGGGCAGGCGTCGGTTGATGAAGGGATCCTGGCGGCGGGCGCGCCAGCCGCTCACCACGTCGAAGCCCGTCTCGGCCTTGGCGAGCATGGCGGGAATATCGTTCGGGTCGTTCTGGAGGTCGGCGTCGATAGTGACAATCCACTCGCCGCGAGCGCGGTCGAAGCCAGCGGAGAAGCCGGCCGTCTGGCCGAAGTTACGGCGGAAGCGCACCACGCGCAGGCGGGTGTCGCTGGCGGCAAGATCGCGCAGCAGCGCGAAGCTGCCATCACGCGAGCCATCGTCCACGGCGATGATTTCGTAGGGGCGGGCGAGGGGGGCAAGTGCTTCGGTGAGGCGCTCGTAGAGGTACGGGATGCTCTCCTCCTCGTTGTAGATCGGCACAACGACGGAGAGATAGGGCACAGGGGTGATTGCAGATGGCTCGGCGCTTAGGGGGCGCTCGGCGACAACATAGCTGCTCATAGGCGGCTCCAGCAGTACAGGCAAAGCTAATATTCCTGTCGCTATTGTACGCGAATGAGCACGCTTCATCACAGTCGGCATCCTTGTGTCGATGATGCCATTCTAGCCCACAGCCGTTACGAGGGGGGGCGCAGATGCTGGTAAGATAGTCCCGTTTGTACCCTGGGCCTCAGCCGACTTGCCGGGCGGCCCACCCCTGTTGCAGGATGAGCGCCAGGGCCGTGAGATAGACGCAGGCTAGCGACCAGCGGCCCTCGCCGGTGAGCAGGCCAAGCATCAGGCCGAGCCAGCTGGCTACGCTGAGGACAAGGCTTGTGCGCAGGGTAGTCGGGATCAGCCAGAGCGCCACCTGATCGTAGAGCAGGCGCTGTGGGACGATGGCCATCGCCAGGAGCAGCCTGGCCGCAGGTTTGCGCCATTGCCAGAGGGCAAGCAGCAGGGGGGGACCCCACCAGGTAAGCAGCGGCGTGAAGTTGGTGTGCTGCGGGAGGGCCGCGAGCCAGGCGGCGGGCCAGGTAGGCCAGATCGCGAAGCTGAGCAGCAGGGTGACGGCGCAGAGCAGCAGGTGGCGCCGCGTGCCGTATGCCAGCAGCACAGGCAGACCTAAGTTCGGCTTGGCGAGCAGCATGGGGGCAAGGTTCGGGAGCAGGGCTGCCGCCGTGATCAGCGGCGCCCATTGGCAGGTGATGACGGCGTAGATGTATGGGGCCCCGGCGAAGACCAGCAGGCGGTGGGCGCCCTCACGCAATAGGCCGTAGGCCAGCAGCCCCGATGAGATGCCGATAAACAGCGCCCCGGCCAGGCTGCCCGGCAAGGGGGCGAAGGGGAGCACCACGAGGAGACCGGGCAGGGGGTAGTAGAGCGAATCGTTGTATGGATACGGCCCGGTGGGGCGTATCAGTGCGTACGGGTTCTCGCCGGCGAGCAGGTAGCGCGCGCCGCGCCAGGGGAACGTAAAGTCGGCGGCCACGAGCTGGGCGGAGACGAGGCGAGCGTAGCACACTGCCCCGCTTAGCAGCGTGACTATTAGGGCGATCAGAAGCCGCCGCCGAAGGTTGATCGCAGGTTGCGTGCTGGTGGTTTGCAGAGCGCCCATCGCTTGTCTTGGCGCCACAAGGTGGGCGCAAGCCTATGATACCATTTTGGAGTACCGATTTTGGATTAAGGAAGCGCCGTGCTGCGTGTGCTGATGGAGGTGCTGCTGCCGGTGGCGCTGGTGGCGGCAATTGGCTATGTGCTGCGCATGCGGTTCGCGCTCGACCAGGCCACGCTGAATCGGGTTGTGATCTACGGGATGAACCCGGCGCTGATCTTCACGGCGCTGCTGGCGGCAGATCTGAGCGGGGCGGGGGCGCTGCGCATGCTGGCGCTCTCGGTGGGCGGGGCGGTGGCCATGGGGCTGATCGCGGCGGCGATTGGCCTGGCGCTGGGGTTGCGGGGCGGCAGCCTGAGCGCGCTGCTGCTGGTGAGCATGTTCATGAACTCGGGCAACTACGGGCTGCCGGTGGCGCGCTTCGCCTTCGGCGAGGAGGGCTTCGCCCAGGCGCTGTTCTACTTTGTGGCGCAGTCGGTGATGGGGCAGACGCTGGGGGTGGCGGTGGCGGCGGCGGGCGCGGCGGCGGGCGCGGCGCATGGTCGGGCGGGCCTGGCGCGTGAGGTGGCGGGGCGCGTGCTGCGCATGCCGCAAATATACGCGACGGCGGCGGCGCTGCTGCTGCGGGCCACGGGCTTTACCCAGGCGACACAAGACGGCGCGCTGCTTGGGATCTTCCGTGGCCTGACGCTGCTTGGCGAGGCGACGCTGCCGATGATGCTGCTGGTACTGGGCGCGCAGCTGGCGGGCGGCGTGGTGCGCGAGGAGCCGCGCCTGGTGGCCCTGGCCTGCACCATGCGCCTGCTTGTCTCGCCGCTGGTGGCCTACGGGCTTGGCCGGGCGCTGGGCATGGACGACCTGAGCCTGGCGGTTGGGGTGATGCTTGCAGGCATGCCCGCGGCCGTCCACACCACGATCACCGCGATCGAGTTCGAGAGCAGGCCGAGCCTGGTGGTGGCCACCGTGGTGGCATCGTCGCTGCTAAGCCTGGGCACGCTGGCGGCGCTGCTGGCGGTGGTTGGGTGAGGGGGAGACGGGGAGCATCGCTCGCTGCGCTCGCTCGGGAGACACGGAGACAGGGAGCATCGCTCGCTGCGCTCGCTCGGGAGACAAGGAGACAAGGAGCGCCTGACGGCATGCAGGGGCTGTCTCCCGGTCTCCCGGTCTCCCGGTCTCCCGGTCTCCCGGTCTCCTGGTCTCCTGGTCTCCTGATCTCCTGGTCTCCTGGTCTCCCGGTCTCCTGGTCTCCTGGTCTCCTGGTCTCCTGGTCTCCTGGTCTCCTGATCAGAGCGCGGTGGGCACAGTGAAGCTGACAGTGGTGCCGGCGCCGCGCTCGCTGGCGATCCAGATGCTTCCGCCGTGGGCCTCGACGATGCTGCGGGCGATGGCGAGGCCAAGGCCGGCGCCGCCGGTGGCGCGCGAGCGCGACTTCTCGCCGCGGTAGAAGCGCTCGAAGACGCGCGGCAGATCCTCGGGCGCGATGCCCTCGCCGGTGTCGGCCACCTGGAAGCGGAGCAGCGCGGGCGTGCCAGCGGCGGCATGTGGGGCGACGCTGATCGTCACGCTGCCGCCGGCGGGCGTGTGGCGAATGGCGTTGGCGACGAGGTTGTAGAGCACGCGCTCGATCTTCTGGGCGGCCACGAGGGCGGGGCGGGCGTGGGCGTCGGCGCTACCGCTGAGCGCAACGCCGTGGGCCTCGGCCTGCGGTCGCAGGCTATTCAGCGCGTCGCTCACCAGGTCTGCGGGGCTTACCGGGACCAGTTCCAGGCGCACAGCCCCGGCGTCGAGCTGCGCCAGCTCAAAGAGATTGTCGATCAGGGCATTGAGGTGATCGATCTGGCCGCGCATGGTGGCGAGGTAGCGCGCCACCGTGGCCGGGTCGTCCACCAGACCGTCGGTGAGAGCGTCGGTGAGGGCGCGGATGGAGGCAAGGGGCGTGCGCAGGTCGTGGCTGACGGCGGCCACAAGCTCGCGCCGCGCGGCCTCCTGGCGCTCGCGCTCGGCGGCGGCGGCAGCGAGCTGCCCGGCCATCTGGTTGAACTCGTCGGCGAGCAGCGCGATCTCGTCGTTGCCGGCCACAGCCACGCGGGCGGCCAGGTTGCCCTCGGCCACAGCGCGCGCACCGTCGTTGAGGGCGCTCACGCGGCGCACAATCGTGGCGGCCAGGCCCATGCCGAGGGCCAGGGAGATCACGCCGGCGACGAGGAGCAGCAGCACCAGCTTGGGCAGATCCGAGCTGGAGATCAGCATCGCCTGCACCGTGAAGAGCACGTTCACCAGGGCGACGGCGATGCCCACGGCGGAGGCGAGGGTAAGCTGTAGCCAGAGCGGGCCGCGACCGCCACGCAGCCAGCTGTAGGCAGACCAGATCAGGATCAGGGAGGTTGTGACGCTGGCCCCGAGGTAGAGCGCGAGCTCGGCGCTAATAATGTCGGGGCGTCCCCGCACCACCAGGGCTGCTAGCAGCCCGAGGGCCACGGCGGCAAGGGCGGGAACGGCCAGGCGCGGGAGGCGCTGCGTGTGCTGCGCCATGAATATCTCTCCTGTTATGTGCTTTACAGCCCAAGCAGCTCGGCGGTGCTGAAGACCACGCTGAAGGCTTTGCAGTAGATCACCACCGACTTGAAGGCTGCGAGATCGAGCTCGGCGGGCAGTGCGTAGTTCTGGTTGCCCTGGTTGGCCTTGAGCCGTTCTAGCTCGACATAGCCGCTGTCGTAGGTCTCGGCATTGCTGCGCGGCATGGGGTGGCCGGAGAGCGACACGTACAGGTCGGGGCCATTC
>JAYUYB010000505.1:0-3721 GCA_043752655.1 Chloroflexota bacterium | reverse complement strand
GCGTCGTCGCGATCGTGCCCATGCGCCACGAGAGCGAGCGCGTGCCGGGTAAGAACTACCGCCCCTTCGCCGGGCGACCGCTCTACCATCACATCGTGAGCGCGCTGCTCGCCTGCCCGCCTGTGGCCGAGGTGCTGATCGACACCGACAGCCCCGCGATTATGGCCGACGCCGCGCAGCACTTCCCGCAGGCCCGCGTGCTGGAGCGCCCCGCCCACCTGCGCGACGGCGCCACCCCCATGAACGACGTGCTGCTCAATGTGGTGCGCCAGGCCCCCGCCGACCTCTATCTCCAGACGCACAGCACAAACCCGCTGCTGCGCGCCGCCACGATCCAGAGCGCCATTGAACGTCTGGTGGCCGCCTATCCGATCCACGACAGCCTGTTCGCCGTCACGCGGCTCCAGAGCCGGCTCTGGGATCACCTGACCCGCCCGATCAACCATAACCCGGCCATCCTGCTGCGCACCCAGGATCTGCCGCCGGTCTACGAGGAGAACTCGAACCTCTACCTGTTTACCCGCGCCACCCTGGAGCAGCGCCACAACCGTGTGGGCGAGCGACCGCTGCTCTTCCCGGTGGAGCGCCTGGAGGCATGGGACATCGACGAAGAGGCCGACTTTCGTATCGCCGAGCTGATCTACACCTGGAGAGCGGCCCAATGAAGGTGCTCGTTACCGCGCCCTACATGCAGCCTGTGATCGAGCGCTTTCGCCCGCTCTTCGCGGAGCGGGGCATCACGCTGGCGGTGCCGCTCGTCCACGAGCGCATGGAGGAGGCGCAGCTGCTGCCCTTGGTGGCCGACGTGGACGGCGTGATCTGCGGCGACGACCGCTTTACCGAGCGGGTGCTGCTGGCCGCGCCGCGCCTGCGCGTGCTCGCCAAGTGGGGCACCGGTATCGACTCGATCGACCGCGCCGCCTGCGCCCGCCTGGGCATTGCCGTGCGCAACACGCCCAACGCCTTCAGCGAGCCTGTGGCCGACACGACTTTGGGCTACATGCTCTGCTTTGCACGCCGCCTGCCCTGGATGGACCGCGCCATGCGCGACGGGGCGTGGCAGAAGCTCCCTGGCTTCGCCCTGCGCGAGCGCACGCTCGGCATTGTGGGCCTGGGCAATGTGGGCCGCGCCGTGGCCCGCCGCGCCGCCGCCTTCGGCATGCGCGTGCTCGCCGCCGACCCCGCGCGGCCCCCCGCCGAGCTGGTGGACGCCCTCGGCGTCGAGCTGGTGGACCAGACGACGCTGCTGCGCGAGAGCGACTTTGTGAGCCTGCACTGCGACCTGAACCCGAGCAGCCACCATCTGATCGACGCCGCCGCCCTGGCGCTGATGCGGCCCGACGCCGTACTGATCAACACTGCACGCGGCCCCGTGGTGGATGAGGCGGCGCTGGTGGCGGTCCTGCGCGCGGGGCAGATCGGCGGCGCCGCCCTGGATGTCTTCGAGCAGGAGCCGCTGCCCGCCGACAGCCCGCTGCTGCATATGGAGAACGTCATGCTGGCGCCCCATAACTCCAACAGCAGCCCGGAGGCCTGGGAGCGCGTGCATCGCAACACGGTGGAGCGCCTGCTGGAAGTGCTGGAGAGCGTACGGTAGGAGAGTATGCTACAGTAGGCGGTAAGCCGTGTATTATCCAAACAGGCGCCTAGCCCATGCAGCTCGACCATATCTACCAAGGCGACTCGCTGGAGATCCTCGCCGAGCTCCCCGAGCGCTCTGTTGATCTAATCTTCGCCGACCCACCCTACAACCTTCAGCTGCGCCAGGCGCTGCGCCGCCCGAACACATCACTGGTGGACGCGGTGGACGATGCCTGGGACAAGTTCGAGGATTTTGCCAGCTATGATCGCTTTACGCATGCATGGCTCACGGCCTCGCGCCGCGTGCTGAAGGATACGGGCGCGCTTTGGGTGATCGGGTCGTATCATAATATCTACCGCGTCGGCGCGATCATGCAGGATCTTGGCTTCTGGCTGCTCAACGATGTGGCGTGGGTGAAGGAGAATCCCATGCCAAATTTCCGAGGCGTGCGGCTTACCAACGCCCACGAGACGCTGCTGTGGGCGCAGAAGAGCCGCGTCCAGAAGAAGCGCACATTCAACTACCAAGCCCTCAAACACCTGAATGATGGCAAGCAGATGCGCAGCGACTGGGCGTTGCCGATCTGCTCTGGCGCCGAGCGCCTGCGCGTGAATGGGGCAAAAGTGCATAGCACGCAGAAGCCCGAGGCGCTGCTCTACCGCGTGATCCTCGCCAGTAGCAACCCTGGCGATGTGATCCTGGACCCCTTCTTCGGCACGGGCACCACGGGCGCGGTAGCGAAGCGGCTCGGCCGAAGCTACATCGGCATCGAGCGCGAGGCGGCCTACGTGGAGGCGGCCCGCGCCCGCATCGCCGCCATTGCTGAGCCCACCGACGACCCCGAGGCGCTCGGGCGCATCCCCACGAAGCGCTCGGCGCCACGCCTGCCCTTCGCCGCCTTGCTGGAGCGGGGCCTGCTGCTGCCCGGCCAGAGCCTCTTCTTCCGTGGGCGCCGTGAGACCGCCGCTACTGTTCTGGCCGACGGCACCCTGCGCGCCGCCGATGGCACGCGCGGCTCGATCCACGCCATTGGCGCCCACGTGGGTGGCCTACCCACCTGTAATGGCTGGGAGCACTGGCATTACGCAGTCGCCACAGGCGCGCTGGCGCCGATCGACGTGCTGCGTGAGCAGGTGCGCGGCGCGCTGGCGGGACGCGAACGTCTGGACCACGAAGGGCGCGAAGGCTAGCGAACGGCGCGAAGGCAATCCAAAAAGGGATCACCCTGGTTCGTGCGCATCTCGCGCAGCTGTGGCTCGGGCGCAGGCGCTTCTGGCGCGAGGTTGGGGCGTAGCTTGCGCAGGATCACCAGGGCTACGGCGAGCAGCGGCACGGTGAGCAGGGCTGCGAAGAAGCCGCCCACAAGCCCGCCCACAAACAGACCCAGCAGGATCAGCGCGGGCGGCACATCGACGGCCCTGGAGAAGGCGTACGGCGCCACCAAGTAGACGCAGACCGCGCCGATCACGGCCTCGATCCCCACCACCAGCAGCATCGTCGTCGGGCCAATCGTCGCCGCAGACAGCAGCGAAAGCACCAGGCCCACAATCCCGCCCAAATAGGGGATGAACTCCAGCAGCCCCGAGACCAACCCGATCTGCACTGCGAAGGGCACGCCGAGCACCAGCAGCGTCAGCGTGTAGGCAACGACGTAGTATGCGCAGATCACAAGCTGGGCGACGAACCAGCGCGAGAGGCCCCTGCTCGCGGCGTCTGTTAGCTCGCCGATCTGAGCATGGTAACGAGTGGGCACGAAGACGCGCAGCAGCGCGGGGCCAGTCGCCGGCTGCCCCACCAGCGCGAGGACGCAGGCCGCCGCGACGAAGAGCCCAAAGCCGAGGGCACCGACCTGGCCCAACACACTGCCGAGCTGCCCCGCTGCCCACTGGATCGTGCCGCTCACCTGCCCGACAAGCTGCCCGCCCACGGCGGCCACATCGCCCGAACCAGTGACCCGCACGAGCCAGGCCGACAGCTCGGCGGAGAGCGGCCCCAACGAGGACGAGAGCTTGCCAAGGCTGTCGAAGATCGCCGGTAGCAGCAGCAGCAGCAGCCCAACCAGCAGCAGCGCGGTGCCTCCGAGGGCGAGGGTTACGGTGAGCCCGCGTGACACGCCGCGGCGACCCAGCTGGTTGGCGA
>JAYUYB010000504.1:0-3723 GCA_043752655.1 Chloroflexota bacterium | reverse complement strand
TACAATCCGGGCAGTGGCGGCAAACCCAGAGCGGGCTGGACAAGGGCGTAGATGAAGCCACCGATCAGGAGCGCGATCACGCCCGTGCGCAGCGCATCTTGGGTGAGCAGGCGCGCCTGGGCGGGGCCAGGCGGCGCAATGTACGCCTCGGCCGCGTAGATCTCTTCGCCGAGCAAGGTAGAGGCCGTGGTAAGCACCATCAGCGGGAGCGCGACGCTGCCAGTGGTTCCGGCCACCTGAGGCAGGCCGCGCTGGGCGCCATCCTCGCCGATCAGCAGATACTCCTGGCCAAAGCCGCCGATCATGGCGCTGGCCTCCAGGCCCTCGCGGCCCTGGAGCGTTGTGACGCCCGTGGCATAGGCTAGGTCGTCGTGGTGGGCCAGCAGCTGCACGCGGGCCGGGTCGTAGTCCTGTGCCTGCCCCGCTACCTGATATGCCTGCCGCACGCTGCCCCGCAGGGCCAGGTGGGCCACAACATCGCCGGAGCTTACCAGGATCGGCGCACCGTTCAGCGCGGCCTCGGCGGCCACACGCTCCGCAACCAGCAGGCCAGCCACCAGCTCTGCCGTAGTTGCTCTGCTGCCGTCGGCGGCGCCGAGGCTGCTGGCGCCAGGCGAAATATGCATGGCCTGGCCGGTTTCCGCGCCACGCCCAAGGGCAGCCCGAAGCGTATCGAGAGCGGGGAGCGGGCGGCGACTTGGGAAGCGCCCGCCCAAAACTCGCGCGTGGTGCAGCCACGTTAGGGCGACCACTACGAGGACTGCGGCCAGGATGAGAATCGTCTCTGGGGGGAGGAGCATACTACGGGCTCCGAGCGTTGGCGCCGACACAACTCTTTACAGATTCGGCACGAATCCTCGCTATGAGTGTAACCTAGCCACTACGCTTTGTCAACAGCACAGCTGGCTTTGAGCACCAAAAAATGGCTACAGCAGCGCCAGCACAGGCGCCGTGGGGCGTATCATAGGAGCGCGTGTCGTACTACGGAGCAGACGCGGGCGGCTCGTCGAGTAGGCGGCGCAACTCACGCCAGCCGGCGCTGTCGGCGAGGGCAAGGGCGATCGGTTCAGCCGAGGTGCCGCCAGTGAGCGGCAGGCTAAAGCGGGCCAGTTGGCTGCCGATGATGTCGAGCGGACTGAGGGCGTCGAGCAGCAGGGCCATCGGCACGCGCAGGCCGGTTGCGTCCATCTTGGCGGCCAGCCGCGCAAGCGCGTCGGCAGGATCGTTCATGGCTCGCTCTCCACGGTGCGCCGCAGCGCCTGTAAAAACTCCCCGGCCAGGCGGGCGAAGCGCTCGCGCTGGGCAGCGCTGATCAGGCCCACCACAAGCTCCGGCAGGTCGATGCTATCCACCCGCTCGATCCGGAAGCGCCCATCGGCGAGCGGCACCACGCGGCAGCGGTTCGTGCCGGTAATGGGTGGAAAGCTGATGCGAAAGCTGGTGGCGCGCGCCAGGGGCGTGAAGTCGACAACCTGCATGTCGGTATGCAGCAGGCCGCTGCGCAGGCGGAAGCGGTAGCCAGGGCCGGGGCGAGCGTCGCCGGGTAGCTCTACGCTGATCTGCTCAAACGCGGGCATCCAGGTCGGCCAGCGGCCAAAGTCGTCGAGCACCGCGAAGATCCGCTCTGGCGGCGCGCTGGTGATGGTAGTGGCAGAGATCTCGTAGCTGATCATAGCAGGGAAGGGAACAAGGAACAGAGAACAGGGGACAGGGGAGCATGTGGGCGTCGTCACAGTTCGCGTTGCGCGAGCTCCTGCCTCCTCCAGAGCGCCCAGCGGCGGCGCAGCTGAGGCAAGGGGACGCGGGCGGGGAGGTAGATCCCATTAACCGTTACCACCACTGCCTGCACGCCGCGTGGCACGCTGCCGTAGCCATGAAGAATGCGCGCATCCAGCGCCGGTTGGTAGAGCAGCAGCGCTGCGATCTCGCGGAACGGCAGGGCGAGGTCGTCGTAGCCGAGCCAGAGCAGTGTGTCCATGTGTCAGGAGTCAGGAGTCAGTTTGCAGTCGCCAGGATCAGTCGCCAGGATCAGTTGCCAGGATCAGTTGTCAGGATCAGTTGCCAGTCACCAGGATTATAGGATCAGCTGGCAGTTCGAACTGACCCTGGCCCTGTGAACTGATTCCTGACCCCTGTGAACTGTACACTGCAATCATGGCTCGTCGCCGAAGCTGATCCCAAGATCGCGGGCGCAGATGACCAGATCGCTCTTGGGGCGAACGGTCTTCAGGTGGCCTGTGGCCTCGGCAAGCGGCACGGTAACGATCTCCTGCGAACGCAGTGCGACCATCTCGCCAAACACACCCTCGGCAATCGCCTTCACGGCGGCGGTGCCGTAGCGCGTGGAGAGCAGGCGGTCGTACGGCGAGGGCGAGCCGCCGCGCTGCAAGTGGCCAAGCACCACCACCCGCGTGTCCTTGCCCGTCATCTCCTCCAGCATACTGCCGACATAGTGGCCCACGCCGCCGAGGCGCCCATCAGCGACATACATCTCGCTGCCGCCACTGGGCCGTGCGCCCTCGGCAACCACGATGATGCTGAAGGTGCTGCCAGAGGCCTCGCGCTCCTTCACCTTTTTGGCGATGCTCTCCATGCTGAAGGGAATCTCGGGAATGAGAATAATGTCGGCGCCGCCGCCGATCCCCGCATGGAGCGCGATCCAGCCTGTGTGGCGGCCCATCACCTCCAGCACCATCATGCGGTTGTGGCTGGCGGCGGTGGTATGCAGGCGGTCGATCGCGTCGGTGGCAACCTGTAGCGCCGTGTCGAAGCCGAAGGTGCGGTCGGTGCCCGCCAAATCGTTGTCGATCGTCTTCGGCACACCGATCACGGGCGCGCCAAGCTTGTACAGCTCCATCGCGATGCGCTGCGTGCCCTCCCCACCGATTGTAATCAGGCCCCTGAGGCCCAGATCCTTGATCGCGGCCACCGCCTGCACGTATGGGTCGTCTTCAGGGGCCAGATTGGGCTGGTGCGGACCGAAATGCCCCTTATTCGTGGTGCGCAAGATCGTGCCACCGCGCGGCAGCAGCCCCTGCACGTCGGCGTTGGCCAGCACACGGTATGATCGCTCGCCGATCAGCCCCTCGAAGCCGTACTCGATTCCTAGCACCTCCCAGCCAAGCCCCGACGCCGACTTGACTACCGCACGGATCACTGCGTTCAGACCGGGGGCGTCGCCGCCGCTGGTCAGCACACCGATCCGCGGGCGCGTGCTCATCGTCATGCCTGCTCTCCCTTCAGCCGCTTTTCGCGCGCTTGTATCGTCCGGCGTGAGGTTTGTCCCATCTTGTGGGCCAATTATACCACTCAGCCGCCCGCCAGCACGCCACAAAGCGCGGCCAGAAAGCGCGCAGCGCCCTGATGATCGACCACACGAGCATCGTAGCAAAGCGTGAGACTCGCCATAGGTCGCATAGCCATATGCTCGCCCACAGCCACGGCCCGCTGCACTGGCTGGCCCACGCTCAGGGCCGCCGCAGTCTGAGGCAGCGGCGGGTGGGCGCTGTGCCACGCGGTGCCAGTCGCCATGCTCACCACCGCAAATGTTGCGGCCTCGGTCTGCTCGCCTCCCCGCGTCGCCAGAGCTCGCGCTACCCCGCGCAGCGTCAGATCGCCCGCGTCGCGAACCAGACTCCAGCACAGGCCCGCCTCGCCACCCTCGCCCAGCGCCACATGCACCCGGCGCCGCAGCACCAGCGCCTGCTCGTCCCAGCGGGCGTT
>JAYUYB010000503.1:0-3724 GCA_043752655.1 Chloroflexota bacterium | reverse complement strand
CTTTCCAGAACGCCACATGCCCTGTGATCTGCTTGGCGGCCTCTTTGGCCTCCGGGTAGTACCAGGCTGCGTCCTTGTTCACGTTGCCTTCAACGACGATATCGTAGTAGCTCGCTGTGCCCTTCCACGGGCACACGCTGTGGGTGGCGCTAGGGCGCAGGTAGGCGCTGTTCACCGCCTCACTTGGGAAGTAATGGTTGCCCTCCACCATCTCGGTGCGCTCGCTCTCGGCGATCACGGTCCCGTTCCAGCTTGCCTTTGGCATCCTAAAGTTCCTCGCTACATGGGTGTGGGCGGTCCCTCCGACGGCCCTATCTGTAGCATACCACGGCGCCTGTGGTTGCCGCGTTCTAAGCGGGGCGCGCTACATTGATACGCTAGATCGCCTTCGAGCTTGGCTTCGGCCTGGAGACGGCGGGAGCCATCCAGGCGCTCGACGAGCATTGGGACGTCATGGCTACCCCGAGGGGTTGTGCCGCAAGGCTATCCCGCCGCTCACCCGTATCCTCTGTCTGGCCCAGACGGTGGAGATCTTCATAGGTACCCCGCCTCCTTTTCACAATGATGAGCGCTGGCGACATCCGCGAGCTTGTGAGCGCCGCCTTCGGCGCTGCGGCCCACCCGCTGGCCGCTTGGTACGCCAGGCTGCTTGAGGATGCGCCGCTGCTGCAGGCCTTCACCGCAGCCAACGCGACGAAGATCCGCAAGAAGGCGCGGCACGCAACCACACCGGAGACGCAGCGCGATCTGCGCTGTGAGCTGGCAGTGGCTGCCGCCCTCGCCGACCGGCCCAGCCCGCTCACGTATGAGCCACTGGCGGCCAAGGGTCGGCGCGGGCCGGATTTCCTGCTGCGCCACAAGGGCCATACGGACGTCTATGTTGAGGTCACGCGCCTGCGCTTGGCCCGTGGCCAGGATCGTGAGCCGACTGGCCGGCTGGCAGCGCTGCTGTGCGGGAAGCTCGACCAGCTGGTCGCCGGGACGGCCAACCTGCTCGTGCTGGTGAGCGACGATGGGCTGTTCTCTGGCGAGCACGTCGACGCGACCCTCAAGGAGCTGAGACGCCGCGCCGAGGCAAACGACGACGCCTACTTCGCCTTCCGAGGGTTGGCGGGGGCGCGTGCGCTCCACCAGGTTCTCTCCCGCCTCAGCGGCATGCTGGTGGTGGTGCCGGCGGTGCCGACAGAGACCCTCTGCGTCCACCAGCAGGCGCGCCACCCGCTGCCCGCCGCGCTGGCGCGGGCCGCACCGACCTGGGGCCTTGCCGCGCGCATTGGCCCCCTCCCGGACGGCCAGCCGCCTGAGGTGGAACCACGAGGCTGATGTGCTATGCCACGCGCCGGGAACCGAGTAACGCTTGCCATTCAGGTTGCAGCAAAACACCCCTCGGCTTAAGCGGAGGGGTGTTTTAAGGTGGGGTGCCTGATGGGGCTCGAACCCACAACTTCCTGAGCCACAGTCAGGCGCTCTGCCATTGAGCTACAAGCACCACGCGACACAGAGTATAGCACGGGCAATCGAGGCCTGTCAAATGCGTTAGCCCGCCAGCCCGCCAGCCCGCCAGCCCACCAAATGGGCGCCCCGCACTTCCAGCTTTCCGCACGTTAGCAGCGCAAAGCCTTGGTATACTTTGGGCATGACAGACACAACACCGATCCTTGTCACGGGCGCCACTGGTAACGTCGGGGGCGCCCTTACCGAGCTGCTCGCCGCCGCCGGGCACCCCGTGCGCGCCGCCGGTCGCTCCGCCCGCGATTTGCCCCAAGGCGTTGCTTTTAGCCGCCTCGATTTCCTTGACCCCACAACCTACGCACCCACCCTGGAGGGTGTGCGGCGTGTCTTCCTGATCCGCCCCCCGGCCATCTCCGACGTGCGCCGCGAGCTGGGCCCCTTTCTCAACGCCATGGAGCGCGCCGGGGTTACGCACGTGGTCTTCCTCTCGCTGCTGGGCGTCGAGCGCAACCGGATCGTGCCCCATCGGGCCATCGAGGATCTGCTGCGCGCCTCTCGCATGGACTGGACAATGCTGCGGGCAGGCTTCTTTATGCAGAACCTCAGCACCACGCATCGCGACGAGATCCGCGACCTGGCCGAGATCATTGTGCCAGCGGGCCATGGTCGTACCTCTTTTGTTGATGTGCGCGATCTTGCCGAGGTAGCCGCCCTCGCCCTCACCGAGCCGGGGCACAGGGGCAAGGCCTACCCCCTCTCTGGTGCGGTCGCCCTGGATTACGCCGAGGTAGCCGCCACCATGAGCGCGGTGCTCGGGCGACCGATCAGCTACCGCCAGCCTTCGCTGCTGCGCTTCGTGCGCCACTGGTTGGCAAAGGGCGCCAAACCTGCCTATATCGCTGTAATGGCCGTGCTCTACACCACGGCCCGCCTCGGCCTTGCCGCCACCGTCACACCCGATCTCACGCGCCTGCTCGCCCGCCCCCCCCGCACCCTGCGTACCTTCGTGGAAGATAATCGCCACGCCTGGGACGCCACAGCTGCTTAAACGGTTGGCCGTTGGCAGGATCCCGCCGCTCGACTATCGGCTATCGACTATCGCCACCTCGTCGCCCATGCGCAACCTGAGCCGCCCCGCACGGCGCTACCTGCTCCACGCCGCCCTGCTCACCTTTGGCCTCGCGGTGAGCGGGCTGTTCTACAACCTGCTGATCGTCGCGCTCGGCTACGATCAGCAGACGCTTCGCCTCCCCATCGTTGGCGAGCTGTCGCTTCTGGGCCTGCTAAACAGCCTGCCCGTGGTTGTGGCGGGCCTCAGCAGCCTGCCGATCTGGTGGCTCGTGAGCCGCTTTGGCCCGCGCCGCGCCCTGCTAGCCAGCGCCCTGCTCTCGGCATGCTCGCTGCTTGGCACCGCCCTTGGGCGCGAGCCGCTCGCCCTGCTCGCCGCAGCCGCTCTTGGTGGCCCCGCCTCGGTGTTCTTCCAGGTGAGCGCCGCGCCGTTTATGATGCGCCACAGTGGGCAAGAAGAGCGCGACACGCTCTTTGCGCTCAGCGCCGGCCTCAATATTGGTGTCGCGGGCATCGGCAGCCTCGTCGGCGGCCTCGTCCCCGGCCTCGCCGCCACCCTGCTCAACCTGCCGCCCCAGAGCGCCGACACCTACCGCGTCACCTTCGCCGCCGCCGCCGCCATCACCGCCCTCGCCACCCTGCCGCTGCTGTGGAACGTGGAGCGGGGCGCGCCGAGCGGAGAGCGGCCTTCGGCAGAGCCTGGGATAGTTCCAGAAGACAGCCAGGACAATAGCAGCGCGCAACCCGCCGCCCCCTTAGCGCTGGCCGAGCAGCTGCGCTTCGTCCTACGCTCTACGCGCTCCGCGCTACGTTTTATGCTCTCGCCGCTGCTGATCTCCTGCGGCGCGTCGCTGCTCATCCCGTACCTGAATCTCTACTTTCGGCAGCGCTACGGCGCGCCCGACGCGGCCCTCGGCCTGATCTTCGCGGCCGTCGGGGTGGCCACCGGCGCCGCCACCCTCGCCGCGCCGCTGCTCTCGCGCCGCCTCGGCAAAATGGGCAGCGTGCTGCTCACCCAGAGCCTCGCCATCCCATGCCTGCTGCTGCTCGGCCTGGCCCCGACGCTCTGGCTCGCCGCCGGTATCGCCCTCGCGCGGGGCGCGCTGATGAACATGGCGGCCCCGCTCTACGACGCCTACGCCATGGAGCGCACCCCCGAGCCCGCCCGCCCGATCGTGATCGGCCTGATCAACGGCGCCTTCGC
>JAYUYB010000502.1:0-3724 GCA_043752655.1 Chloroflexota bacterium | reverse complement strand
GGCGCTGCTAGTCGGCTCCGTGCTGCCGGACGTGCCCTTCACGCTGCTTACCCTGCTCTATACCGCCTACTACCGCTGGATCGCCTCGCCCGGCCAGGGCGCCGACGTGCACGAGCTGCTCCACTTCCGCCTGTTCTACACCGATCCGGTCTGGATCATCGGCCACAACACGCTCCACTCGCTCGTCATCACGGGGCTGCTTGCTCTCACGGGGGCCCTCGCCGGGCGTCGTGGCCGTCGCTGGGGCGACGTGCTCTTCTGGTTTGCCATTGGCGCCGGATTCCACACCGTCATTGATATCGCGACCCATCACAGCGACGGCCCGCTGTTCCTCTTTCCGCTAAGCTGGAGCTATCGCTTTGCCAGCCCGTTCAGCTACTGGGAGCCGGCCTATGCTGCCGGCACGGTGCGCGGCATCGAGTATGCGCTGAGTGCGCTCAGCCTACTCTATCTCGTGGTGGGCTGGATCAGCCGAAGACGCCGAGATCGTGTGGTGAGGTGAGGTGACGATGCGTAAGTTTGCCATTGGTTTTGGCGCAGCCGTTGTGATTGGCCTCATCGTGATGGCCGTGCTGCGCAGTGCGCCATCCGCGCAGGGGTGGGCCGATCCGGATGACGCACGCCTGGTCGCGCAGGGGCAGCTGGTCTATCGCCAGCACTGCGCGTCGTGCCATGGCGCAAACCTGGAAGGCCAGCCAAACTGGAAGGACGAGCTGCCTGAGGGCGGTCGTGTTGCACCGCCGCACGACGAAACCGGCCACACCTGGCACCACGCCGATGCGCTGCTCTTTACATTGGTGAAGACTGGCCCCGAGGCCAGTTCACTGCCTGGCTACATCTACCGCATGCCCGCCTTCGGTGGCACCTTGAGCGACGAGGAGATCTGGGCCGTCCTCGCCTACATCAAGAGCACCTGGCCAGCTGAGACGCAGGCCGCGCAGGACGAGGTGAACCGGCAGGCACCGTAGCATGCGGCGGTGTACCAACTCCCCAAGCTCTGCGGGCAGCAACATACAGCGGCGGGAATGAGACAACGACGTGGGCATATTCCCGCTCCAAACTCTTCGTCCCGACGTGATCACGGCACCGGGCTCCATTTGATGCCTTCTAATATGGCGCCCCGCAAGCAAATCGTAATCTTTGGCGTCAGTGCGACCCAAAAGCTCCGACGCCCTGTCGTTGTATTGAGCATCACCGCACCTCTCCCTCGCATCCTCGCCCCTGCGGTTCCCGGCCCCCGGCCCCCTGTCCCCTTGCCTTAGAGAAGCAGCATGAGCTTCGGAACGCTCACCATCCAGCACGCCGACGGGCGCCGCGAGCCGCTCACGATCGCCAGGCCGATCGTACGCATTGGCCGCGACCGCGCCAACGACATCGTGCTCAACGATACGGATGTCTCCGGCTTTCACGCCGAGATTCTCGCCGACGCCGCTGGCCTGCAGATCCTCGACCTCGGCAGCGCCAACGGCACCGAGGTAGACGGCCGGCGCATCCTCGATGTGCCCCAGCCGCTTGTGGACGGCAGCCTGATCCGCATTGGCGGCTCGCGCATCAGCGTCGCCACCGGCGGCCGCCAGGCGCCCGCCGTTACGCAAGTGACCGCACCAGGGCAGGGTGATAATCTGCTGGCAACCCTGCTTGCGCAGCAGCCCACCACGGCGCAGCGCAAGGCCACCGAGCCGCTGCCTGTGGCCCCGCCGCCCCCGCCCGCCACGCTCGCCCTCACCGTGCGCCCCGCCGACATCGGTGTGGAGCCTGGCAAGTCCACCTCGGCGCTGGTGGATCTGCACAACCGTGGGCAGCTGCCGGAGCGCGTGCGCCTGAGCGTGGAGGGGGTGGAGTGGGCCGTGGTGCTGCCCGACGAGCTAGATTTGCCGCCCGGCGAGCACGCCCAGGCCCAGCTGCACTTCAGCCCGCCACGGGCGCCCGAGAGCCGCGCCGGGTCTTACAGCTTCCAGGTGGTGGCCCGCCCCGAGCGCTTGCCCGACATGCGCTTTACCGGCGTGGGTCAGCTGAACGTGGCGGCCTTCACCGAGTTTCGCTTCGACCTGCTCGACCCCAGGGCGCGCACCGGCTGGACGCGCGGGCGCTACACGGCCCAAATCCGCAACAGCGGCAACCTCGCCCTGCCCTTCACGCTCAGCGGCTCCGACGAGGCCGGCGCCTTCCGCTACCGCTTTCGCCCCGAGCCCCTGCTGGTGGAGCCAGGCGAGCAGCGCCGCAGCGAGCTGTCGGCCCGCCTCGGCCTGCGCCACCTGTTTGGGCGCCCGCAGACCTACGCCTTCACCGTTACCGCCGCCCCCGGCGACGACTCGGCGCCCGGCCAGCAGGCCAGCGCCCGCCTGGTGCAGCGCCCGCCCCTGCCGCCCGCGCTGCTCACCTTCCTGGCCGCGCTGCTGCTGATCGGCCTCACGCTGGGGCTGCTCGCCCTCACGCTGCCCCCGGCGGTGGCCGCGATCCGCAACGCCTGGCCTACGCCTGGACCCACCGCGCTACCTACCGAGGCGCCGCCGACCCTGACGCTTGAGGCCACCCTGGTGCCCACCGAGGCGCCGCTGCCCACGCTCGAGTCGCTCTACACGCCCGAGCCGATCATCATTGTGCCAACCGTGGTGATCGTCATCCCGCCCGCGCCGCCCGCGCCGCCCGCGCCGCCGCCGATCATCGTGCCGCCCGTCACGGTGCCTGTGCCAGTGACGCCCGCGCCCATCCCGCCCGACCGTGTGGTGGAGTTCACCAAGCTCGCGGGCAACGACGTGAGCGGCCGCACGCCCATTCGTGGCGACGAGTTCATCGGCCAGGACATGACGCTGTGCATGTACCGCGAGATCGCGCTGCCCGCCCCGCCCGGCCCCGGCCCGCGCCCCAACGACCCGCCCCAGACGGTAGACGGCCTGACGCTCTCGGTGAGCGACGGCCCCGACCCGGTGACGGCGGGCACCCCGCTCAACCTGACCATCGGGATCGAGAACAGCCTGGCCGGGCGCCGCTTCTACGGCCTGGCGCTTACGGTGCGGCCGCCGGCCGGCGCAACGGTTGATCCGCCACCTGACGGGCGCTGCGTGGTCCAGCCCGACGGCACCGTGATCTGCACGCTCACCGACCTCGGCGACGACAACGTGGAGGGCATCTCGCTCAACATTCGGCCCACCCAGCCTGGCGGCGCGATCACCGACCTGGAGCTTACGGCGCTGGCCGGCGACACGGCAGACGCCCCGGCGCGCACGCTCACGGTGCGGGCTCGCGCGCAGACCGAGGTGGTGTCGCCGCCGCCGCCCCTGGCCGACTGCGGCCTGCCGAACGTGGCGATCATGAAAGAGAGCTTGGCGCTACGCAACCCGCAGAGCTTCCTGCTCCAGGTGCCCCCCGTGATCTACCCGCCGCCCGCTGGCGCGCTCCAGGTGCCGCTGCACTCGCTCACCAGCGACACTGGCCCCGACCAGTTCGCGGGCGACGCCATCGCCGCCATCGCGTTCCAGCGCGCCGTGGTCGAGGTCGCCGTCACGCTCTACTTCCCTGGCCCCAACGGCAACTTCCTCGTGCTCTACGGCGTAGACGAGCAGGGCAAGCTGATCGCCACCTTCCGCACGGATCGCGTGAGCGTGCCGGGGCTCTACCAGCTGCGGCTGAAGGGCGTGGAGCGGCCCGTGCGCCTGGTGCTGCTCCAGAACGCGCCCAACGAAGGCCCCGGCCCGGTGGCCGTCTCGGGCGGCGGCGTCTTCAT
>JAYUYB010000501.1:0-3730 GCA_043752655.1 Chloroflexota bacterium | reverse complement strand
TCCAATTCGCCAAGCAGCAGGCGCAAGTCGCCGCTGCGCTCGTTGATCGCGGCCACCTGCGCGGCGAGCGCGGGGCTGGCGTCGCTTTCGGCGATGCGCGGCACAAGCTCTAGTGCGGTGGCGTAGAGCGCCAGGGCGTCGCGGTTGGCAAAGCGGCGGGCGGCCTGGTCGGCGGCGCGCATGTGGTAGTCGAGCGCGGGGCGCCACTCCTCAGCCTGGAGGAAGTGCCAGGCCAGCAGGGCCAGCTGATCGTCGGGCTGGGCGCGGCTGAGATCCTCGATCCGGCGGGCCACGCGCCCGTGGAGCAGGCGGCGGCGGGCGTAGAGGATGCCCTCGTAGGCGACATCGCGCAGCAGAGCGTGGCGAAACAGATAGGCCAGGGCGCGCTCAAGCTGGTCGGCCTGGATCAGCTCGAAGCTGATCAGGCGCTGGAGGCTCTCGTCTAGGGTGTCAGCGCCGGCGTAGAGCGCCTCCACCACCGGGCGCGGGAAGCGGCGCCCGATCACCGAGGCCACCTGGAGCAGCTCCTGGCGCGGCTCATCGAGCCGATCAAGCCGGGCGATCAGCAGGCCCTCGATGCTCTTGGGCAGCTCCACCTCCTCCAGACGCCGTGCGAGGCGCCAGGGCTCGCCCTCGGCGCGCACCAGCAGGCCGCCGCCCACCAAGGCCCGCACCAGCTCCTCGATGAAGAAAGGGTTGCCCTGGGTGCGGTCGAGCAGCGGCAAGATAGCCACAGGGGGATTGCCGCCAAGCAGGGCGCCAAGCAGGGCGGCGCTATCGTCGGGCGAGAGCTCGTTCAGGCGCAGGGGCAGTGTGAGCGGCAGGCTGCCCCAGGGCGCGTCGATGGGCGGGTCGGGCCGGTAGGTGAGCATGAGCAGAAGCGGCAGCTCGGCGGCGGCGGCGGCAAGCAGCCCAAGCAGCTCCAGCGAGGGGCTATCGGCCCAGTGCACATCCTCGATGCCAAGCAGGATGGGGTCGCGGCGGGCCGCGCCCTGGAAGAGCGCCACCACAAGCTCCTGGAGCCGATCATGGCGCTGCTGGGCCGTGAGCGCGGCGGTAAGGACTGTCTCCGCCATCGGCGCGCCAATGGCGTCGCCAAGCAGCGGCGTGAAGCGCCCTAGCTCGGGGGCGAGCAGCGCAACGCGCGTGGCGAGGTGGACTTCCAGATCGGCGCCGGCGCGACGTGAAGAAAGGCCGAGCAGCTCGCGCAGGGGAGGGCGGATGGCGGCGTAGGGCGTGCGCTGCTCGTAGCTCTGGCAGTCGCCGAGCAGGATATCGAAGGGCGGCACGCCCGCCGCGCCGCTGGCCACGCTGGCCACCACAAGGCGCTGGAGCAGCTCCTCGCCGAGGCGGCTCTTGCCGGCGCCAGCCTCGCCCACCAGGGCCAGCACGCGCCCCTTGCCGGCGAGGGCGGTCCCCGATGCCTGGAGCAGCGCGGCGAGCTCTGCGTCGCGGCCGATCAGCGGGGCGACATCGAGGCGACCGGCCTGGAGCTCCTCGCGGCCGCCCACAACCTCGGCCACGCGCAGGGCCCGCGCGGGCACCACGGGCTCGGCGATGCCTTTGAGGCGCAGTGGCGGTGCCTCCTCCAGCACGATCTGGCCGGCCACGGCGGCGCGGGAGCTCGGCGAGAGCAGCAGCTCGCCATCGGCGGCGGCCGACATCAGCCGGGCCGCCAGGTTCACCGCCGGGCCCATCACGGTGTACTCGTAGCGGGTGGCGCCGCCCACACGGCCGGCGAAGACGGTGCCGGTGTTGATGCCGATTTTCTGAGACAAGGAGACCGGGAGAGGGGGAGACACGGAGCGCCTGTCGGCAGCCGCAAGTTGCCGCCTTGTCTCCTTGTCTCCTTGTCTCCTTGTCTCCGGATCGCTCGCAAGCAGCGTAGCGATCTCGGCGTTCGCCTCGGCCAGCGCATCGGCGAGCTCCAGGGCGCAGCGCACGGCGCGCGTCGGGTCGTCCTCGTGGGCGGCGGGGGCGCCGAACAGCGCCATCAGCTTATCGCCGTGGGTGTACATATCCACCTTGTTGACGATGCCGTCGTAGCGGTGGACCACGGCCTGAGCGCGGCGAAAGTAGGCGTTGAAGATCGTGGCGGCGAGGTCGGGCGCGTGCTGAAGCTGGGCGAGCATCGCGCTGAAGTCGTGGACATTGGCGAAGAGCACGCTCACGGGGCGAAACTCGCCGAGGCCGGTCTCGGCGACCTCTAAAAAGCGTCGGGGGAGGCCGCGCACCAAGTAGGGGCGCAGGGCGGCGAGCCGGTCGACGAGGCGCGCGAGCGTAGGCAGATCGTCGGGGCCGCGCAGGGCGACTGGGTCGCTGGTGGGGGCTGGCAGGCGTGGTGCGGGCACCGCCTCGGCGAGCAGAAAGCCGCCCTGCCCGGCGTGCAGCGTGGCGCCCTCTAGCAGGCACGCGGTCTGCTCGGAGACCACCACCTGGCCGGGTTCGGCGAGCTCCTGGGCCATAGCGACGCGGTTCACCTGGGGGCCGGTAACCACCAGTTCCACGTGGCTAGCGTCGCCAACCTCGGCGGCAAAGACCCGGCCGCTGTGGACGCCGACGCGCAGGCGCAGGGTGAAGGTGCCGGCGCGGGTCTGGAGGCCAACAAAGGCAGCCATGCGCTGCTGCATGGCGAGGGCGGCGGCGGTGGCGGCGGCGGCGTGGGCCTCGCCGAGGGCCTCGGCGTCGAAGAAGGCGGTGATGGCGTCGCCGCCGAACTTAAGCAGGGCGCCCTGGCGGGCGTGGATCTCTGCGATCAGGGCGTCGAAGAGCGTGTTGATAATTGCCGAGAGCTCTTCGGCGCCCTGTTTGCCGAGGGCGCTGAGGCGCTCGGAGAGCGCGGTGAAGCCGGAGAGATCGGCGAAGAGCAGGCTGCCATCCCAGAAGGCGCCGGAGACCCGGCCGGGGCTGGGGTCGTCGATCTGGGCGCGCACAAGGCGGGTAGGGATATAGGCTGCGCAGGCGGCGATCTGGGCGCGCAGGTCGACCGAGAGACGGGCGCGCACCTCGGCGGGAAGCTCGCCCGCGCGCGCTAGCAGGGCGGCGAGCTCGGGCGCAAGGTGGGCGCGCAGGGCTGTATAGTTGGGCGGCAACAGAGCCATATGCGTGATTGGGCTGCGCTTCCCGACACAGGGCTGGCGCGCTACTACATAGGCATAAACGGCGCGGCGGCAGAGATTGACGCTGCCAACCGCCAGAGTACCCCCATTGTGCGGCCTTGACGGCGGGAAGGGAAGAGGGCTTTTAGGCCTATTGTCAGGCGGCAGGCGGCAGGCGGCAGGCGGCAAGCGGCAGGCGGCAGGCGGCAGTTTGTCCCGGGTGCGGCGTAACGTTTCGGGCTGCCCGATGGCCGGCGGCTGAACGCCGCGCCGGCTGGGCCTCCGGCCGTGCGTCCGCCTACGCGGACGCAGCACGGCGTCGGCGCAGGCCGACGCGCGGCGCGCAGCGCCCCGGTGGCGCGCCTTCAATCGCCCGCTGCCCCGCCTGGCCCGAAACAATACGCCGCACCCGCGCCCCCCGCCCTTGCTTGACAATCACATAACGATCCGGTAAACTCGTCCGCACCACGCAGAGAGAGTGCCCAATTTGATCACCCATAGGGCGACCCTGCCCCGCATGCCTGTCGTAGCTACTCACGCCCAGTGTCGCTGTATACCTCCCCGTTTGGGGGCCAGCGCTCCGAGAGGGGGTGTTTGACGCTACCGTTTGTCCGCACGTCGCGCAGGCGTGC
>JAYUYB010000500.1:0-3735 GCA_043752655.1 Chloroflexota bacterium | reverse complement strand
TCGGCAGTGCCGCCGCCAACAGTGCGCCTTTGGGCGCAGGGCCAGTGTGGGCCGTGCCTGCGGTGAGCGCGGCCATCAGGCGGGCCTCGGCCTCGGCGAAGCGCAGCGCGTCCATCCCGAAGCTGTTGTAGCCGAGCGCGAGGGCCGTGCTGCCCACCGGCCCGCGACGAAGGGTGGAGCGCAGCAGCGTGGCGCTCGGGGCATACACGAGCGCGGGGCCGTCGGCGTCGAGCAGATACGATTCATCGTGGCGCAGCGCCGCGAACGGCAGATAGTGCAGTGGCCCGTGCGGCACGAGGTAGAGGCGGCGGCGGCCAGGGAGCAGGTGCGCAGCGGGCTGAATGAGCTTGTCGTACAGCTCCTCCAGCAGCTCGTCGTCGAGCAGGTGCCTGCCGGCGGAAGGGTCGCCGGGGGCAGGCCGCAGATGGTTTGGATCGAGGTGGATGCGATGGGACTCGAAGCTAACGCTTGTAATCGCGAAAAGCAGGGTTTGGGGCGGCGGGCAGAGATGCTCGCGCAGCCAGCCTGCCTCCGGCGGCAGCCGGTTGAGCAGATGGTCGCCACGAGGTACCACGCCCGTGGTGAAGTAGGCCAGCAGCAGCGCGTCTGGCGGCAGGGCGGCCTGCACGTCGGCGAGGCTTGCGGCGGAAACGTCGAGCAGCGGCAGCAGCTCGGGGTCGTGGGCGGCCAGGCTGTCGAGCAGGGCGCGGGCGCGGGCGCGCTCGGCGTAGGCGAAGGCCTCGGCGGGGCGGCCTGCCTCCAGGTAGTGCAGCACCGTGGCCTCGAAGACGTGCTGGGTTGTGCCCAGCAGCGAGATCTTGATGTCGTCGTTGGGGGTAGCGCTGCGCAGCGCCTCCACGGCGGTGATGGCCGCGTCGTAGGCGGCCTCGGCCATGAGGAGCGCGCCCTGGCGGCGCAGCAGGTTGCCCCGCTGGTACTGGATCAGGCTCACCCAGTGGGGGCGACTCTGGGCGTGCGCAAGCTCCAGAGCCTGATCGAACGCGCTCAGAGCCTCATCGGCGCGGCCCGCCGTGGCGTAGAGGAAGCCCAGAAACCAGAGCATATCGCAGGCGGCCAGCTCGTCGGGGTGCTGCGGGTTGCGGGCGCTCTCCAGCCCGCGCAAGTAGGCGGCCTCGCTGCGCGCAAGCTCGCCGCGCAAATGGTAGAGCCAGCCGTAGCCCCAGCGCATGTTCGTCAGGTTCCAGGTAAGCGCAAGCTGCTCGGCCAGGGCGATGGCCGCGTCGAACGACTGCTCGGCCAGCTGCCAGCGGCCCATCCAGAGCGCGTTGTTGCCCAGCTCGTAGCGGGCGATCGCCTCGTGGGCCTGGTCGCCAAGGGCCAGAAAGAGCGTGAGGCTCGCCTCGGTCAGCTCGATGGCCGCAGCGTGCTGGTGCAGATCGTTGTAGGCCATGCCGGTGTTCAGCAGCGCCACAGCCTGGTAGAAGCGGTCGCCGAGGGCCTGGGCCTGGCGCCCCACCTCGCGAAACAGCTCCACAGACTGGGCGTAGCGGCTGGTGTACAGATGCAGCCCCGCTAGCTGGTTGAGCGCCCGCAGCCGCAGGGCCGGATCGAGCTCGCGCTCGGCGAGCAGCGCCTGAAGCATACGCTCTGCCTCTGGAAACTGGCTGGTGTTGACAGCGACCGTGCCCTCGTACAGCGTGAGCTGGTGGAGATTGGCGGCGCCGCGTGGGCCGGCCGCACGCAGCGCGGCGACGTGTGACCTGATCCCACTCCACTGCCCGCTGTCCGCGAGCAGCCGGTAGAGGCGGCCAAGCTGCTCCATCGCCAGGCGCTCGCCCGCGCCGGAAGGGTCGCCGGAGGCAAGCAGCGCGGTGGCAGCCGTGAACGTGGCGCTAACAGATTCGATCTCGGCGCTGGACATTACCTGATTTTAACACGCCATAGCGGCCCTAACGCCGGGTAGCGAGAGGAAATCCAGATGAGCACGATGGGCCCAGAGCGGCTGCTGTTCAACACTGTCGGTCAATCCCCGGTCGAGCAAGACGGTCAGGCGCTGTTCTACGCTGGCGAGCCTGTGGTGCTGCTACAGAAGCTCAGCTACGAGCATGACTCGCAGCGCAGCCACTGGCGGCGCCACGCGGTGCAGCGGCACTTCCTCGCCAGCCTGGCACCGCCGCTCGCGCTCCACGACGAGGTGTTCGGTGTGGCGGGGCTTGTGAACCGCTACCAGCTGTTCCAGCTTACGCTCTGCGAGCTTGCGAGCGTCAGAGCTGCCCAAGCGGGAGCGGCGCCCGACCACGATCTGCCCCCGACACCTGCGACTGGCGAGGAGCTGCTGGCCCTGATGGCCTTGGCCGCGCCACTGTTGCAGGGGGCCGACGCGAGCAAGCCTGCTACCAGCTCGCCGCTGCTGCTGCTCAACCTGATCGTGGCGTTGGAGTGGACGCCCGACGCCGCGTATCGGCGCCAGCTGGCCTGGACGTTCCGCCGCAGCTCCGACTTTCTCTACGACATCACCGACGGGACGATTGCCCTTGGCCAGGTGATCATCGGGGGCACGGAGCTGATGGACTGCGCCGACATCCAGATCCTCGCCTCGAACCGGCTGCTGCCGCGAGCCTGGATGGACGGCATGCACGAGGCCCGCAAGTACACGCCGATCAGGCTCGGCTGCGGGATCTGGCACGAGCGCACACGCACGCTGATCCCCTGGGACGAGCCGGAGGGCTACCGGACAATTGTGCATGAGCTTGCCCACTACGCCTTCAACCTGCCCGACGCGTACCTGATCGAGCAGACCGACGCCAACGGGGCGGGCATGGTGGTGCCCAGCATCCGGCTGGACGCGCCCACGATTATGGCGAACCTGGTGGGCACCAGCGAGCTAAGCGTAGACCCCGACGGCTCAGGGGCCAACAAGCGCTCGGAGCGGCGCATGCTCGCGGATAAATTCCCCGAGCTGGCGCGTGAGCTCGTGCCCGAGGCATTCGGCGGCTCGCTCAGCCGGCGTGATGGGCCTGGCCGTCTGCCGCTGCCATTCCCAACCGTTCACTTCGCTGGTTCGCTGATGAGCGTTGGCGCGGCCGCGTCAACACTCACCTCGCTGCCCGATCTCACACCGGGCGCCCACACGTCGGTCTACCTGCTACGACCGACGCGCGACAAGGCGGGGCCGCCGTACAGCCGTGTGATCGCCCTTGGGTCGGTGGACAGCCGCTCGCGGCGCGCCGTGGCCGAGGGGCGTGGCGGGTTTGAGCTGATTGGCGCAGAGGAGCATGATGAGCTGCTCGTGCTCGATGATCCGCTCGACGGGCAGCTGCGTGTCTACCGCAGCCACGTGAGCGCGGCAGGCGTTGGCTTGGCGGCGGTTGCGGGGCCGCCAGCGACCGCGCTTCTGGTGGACGTGATTCCGCTGGTGCCAGATCTGGACGCGGAGCCGGGGGCGTACAAGCTGCTGCGCGAGCAGCTGGCGGGGCCGTACAGCCAGGATCTGGAGGCGCGCGAGCTGGCGCCGCCGTCGCTGAAGCTGAGCGACAGGCCGGAGAAGCGGCTGCCGGAGGCCTACAAAACTACGCAGCCGCCCGTGCCGCCAACGCTGGCGCGGCTGCGGGTTCAGGTGGCGGGCGGCATCCCGCAGGCGGGCTGGGTCTTTCCGCTTGGCGGGGCGGCGCCTGTGGCGCTTGCGTTTCCCACAGGCTCCGCGCTGAGCGAGCCGCTGTTTGTGCCGACGCTGGATGGGCAGGTGCTGCTCCAGGTTGGCGACGCGCTCCATGC
>JAYUYB010000499.1:0-3739 GCA_043752655.1 Chloroflexota bacterium | reverse complement strand
ACCGCGCCGAGGCGGCCGTGCTGCGAGCCGAGGGCCGGGCTGAGGAGTCGCGGGCCGCCGTCGAGGCTGGGCTTATAGCGCTTCAGCGCGCCCGGCTTGGCAGCGCTGGTGTGATTGAGGCCGAGCTGCTGGCAGAATTGCGCTAACATACCTGTATGGCAACAATTCTTGTGGTGGAAGACGAGCACGAGCTGGCCGCGCTGATCCGCCGCCAGCTGGAGGGCGCGGGCCACACGGCGCTTGTCGCCCACGACGGGCAGACCGCGCTGCTGATCGCCGCCCAGGCCCGGCCGGATCTGCTCATCCTCGACTGGATGCTGCCTGGCCTCGATGGGCTCACGGTGATGCGCCGCCTGCGCGAGCGCTCCACCGTGCCTGTGCTTATGCTCACCGCGCGCGACGACGAGGCCGACCGCGTGCTGGGCCTGGAGGTTGGCGCAGACGATTACATGACCAAGCCCTTCAGCCTGCGCGAGCTGATGGCGCGCGTGCGGGCGATCCTGCGCCGGGTGGAGCTGCTCACCCGCCCGAGCGAGGAGGTCGCCGCGCCGCTTGTGCTCGACCGGCTCATCATCGACCCGGTCGCCCGCCGCGTGGAGGCGAACGGCGAGCTGCTTGAGCTCACGGTGAAGGAGTACGATCTGCTGCTGCTGCTGGCGCGCCACCCTGGCCGCAGCTTCAGCCGGGCCTATCTGCTCGACCAGATCTGGGGCGCGGACTACGAGGGCGGCGACCGCAGCGTCGACACGCACATCGTGCGGCTGCGCCGCAAGCTCGGCGAGGTGGGCGAGCGCATCGCGACCGTGTGGGGCGTGGGGTACCGCTTTGAGTAAGCTTGTCTTCAAACGATTGCCCTTCTGGCGCGCGCTGATCGTGCTGTCGCTGCTGATCAACCTGGTGTTTGTGCTGCCGTACGCCCTTGGGGGCTGGATCGGCTCGCCGTGGCTGGAGCTGATCAGCTACCTGGGCCTGGCGCTGTACGCCTTTGCGGCCTACAAGCTAGAGGCCGGGCAGGGCAGCGTGGCGCGCCGGATCGCCCGGCTGATCGGCTGGCTGACACTGTTTGTCCTGATCAACGGCGTCTCCGGCTGGGCTACGATCACGTACCTGCCACACAAGGGTAGCTTCCTGGGCATGCGTCTAGATGACATCGAGCTGACGCTGCCAACATACCTGCTGAGCGCCAGCTACCTGATCTCTAGCCTGTTCCTCTCCATGCGCCTGCTCCTGGCGGTGTGGGGGCTGGGCGTGCGGCGGCTGCGCTGGCGCCTCACCTTCTCGTACATGCTGATCGGCGTGCTGACGCTGATCTTTGTGCCGCTGGCGCTGCTGCTCTATCTGGCGGTGCTGAGCCTGGCGGTGGTGCCCACGCTCGTGCCGCCGTCCCGTGTGGCCCCACCGCTCGCCGAGGCCCTGGCCCCGGTTGTGCGCGAGACCGACCCCGGCGAGCTGAGTCTGCTGCTGGAGCAGATCATCGCGGGCACGGCGAAGCTGCCATTGCCCGAGGGCGCCGAGGTGCTGGAGCCCCTGGAGCTGATGCGCGGCGTGCGCCGACTCACCTTGCTGCACCCCGACGGCACAGTGTTGGCGGCTGCCGGCCGCGATCCCTACCCTGTTGGCGCGCAAGTGCCCAATAGCTCTGGCCTTGCGCTGCTGCTGCCGCGTGTGGCAGCGCAAGGCAGCTGCGTCGAGGGTGTGCCAGCAGAGGGCAACCTGGCCGACACGGCGATCTGCGCGGTTGGCGCGGGGCCCGACGCGCTGCTGGTGGTGGAGAGCGCGATCAACAGCAGCGCCCAGGTGGGTGCCGGCTTCGGGCGGCTCGTGAGCGTTACGCTGCTTGGCACGAGCCTGGTGCTGAACCTGGCGGCCTTCGTGGTGATCGCACTGGTGCCCGTGGCGGGCGGCGTGGGCTACCTGATCGCGCGCGGCCTCACCCGCCGCATCGAGGGCCTGGACCAGACCGCCGCGCGCCTGGCGGTTGGCGAGCTTGGCAGCCGCGCGCCGGCCGACTCGCCCGACGAGATCGGCCGCCTTGGAGCCACCTTCAACACCATGGCGGTGCAGCTTCAGGAGCGCGAGCGCGCCCTGGCCGCCACCGCCGAGCGCGCCGAGGCGCTGCTGCGCGCGAACAAGCGCCTTGTGGCCGATGTGAGCCACGAGCTGCGCAACCCGCTCGCCACCCTGCGCGGCTACCTGGAGGCGCTGGAGGATCAGCACGGCGCGCAGCTGCCGCCCGATGATATGCGCGTGATCCGAGGCGAGATGCAGCGCCTCACCGCCCTGGTGGACGACCTGTTTACCCTGGCGCGCGTGGAGGCCCAGCAGCTGCCGCTGAGCCTGGGGCCGGTGGACGCTGGCGAGCTTGTGGGCGCGCTCGCGGGCACGCTGGCGCCGCTGGCCCGGCGCGAGCGCCAGATCGAGATCGTTGCCCAGATCGACCCGGCCACCGCGCACGCCTACGCCGATGTGACCCGGCTGGAGCAGGTGCTGCGCAACCTGGCGCAGAACGCGCTGCGCCACACGCCGCCGGGCGGGATCATCGCGTTCGAGGTGCGGCCCGGCCCGGCTGGCGCCGTGAGCATCGCCGTAGCCGACACCGGCGTGGGCATCGAGCCCGAGGATCTGCCGCATGTCTTCGAGCGCTTCTACCGTGGCGACAGCTCGCGCACGCGCGAGACGGGCGGCGCAGGCCTTGGGCTCTCGCTGGTGCGCGAGCTAGTGAGCGCCATGGGCGGCTCGGTAGCTGTGGAGAGTATGCTTGGGCGCGGCTCGCGCTTCACCGTCACAATGCGGGCGGCGTAGCCCCCCTCCTCCGCAGCGCGAAGGAGGGGGATCTGCCTGCGGGGTGCAAGAGCCTAGTACGCCTCGGCGTACTAGGCTCTACGGTTTGAAGCGGGCTTTAGCCTGCCACAATGCGGCGTTCGCCGTAGGCGAACGTATGCTTTAGCGTACTAGCGGCAGGTGGACACGGAAGGTGGCGGCGGGCGCGCCGCCCACCAGGCTGCTCGCGGTGATCAGCCGCAGGCGCTGCTCGGCGGGGGCCTCGCCGGCCAGGCCCACCACGAAGAGCGTGGTGCCTTCGCCCGAGGGCAGGCTCACGGGGCCGCTCAGCACCTCGGCGCCGCCCGCGTCCAGGGCCACCTGCAGCGTGCGCAGCCCGGCGGCCAGCTCGGTGCTCTGCGCATTGCCAAAGGCCAGGGCGTCGAGCAGAGTCTCGCCGCCGCTCAGCACATCCACGGCGGGGGCGTCGGGCGAGAGATGGACCACGCGCAGGGTGCTGCGCCCTGCGGCGGGCCGCGCCTGGCTATCCTCGAACAGGGCCAGACTCGCGGCGGGCGTGCCGCTCAGCCGGCCCACGGCGGCCGCAGTGTAGACCTTGCCGCCCTCGACGGTCAGGGTGCCGCTGATGGCCGTAACGTCGCTGCCTGCGGGCTTGATCGCCACCGCGTAGCTGCCCGGATAGACGGACAGATAGCCGCTCAGATCGCCGAAGCGCACGCCGGCCGCCGTAAGCTGGCCATCCAGGTAGATGTCTACGGCTGGCGCGTCGGGCACGGCATGAAGCAGATGCACCAGCGCCGCCGGGTACACAGCGTCCACCGTGGGCGTGACCTTGAAGGCCTGCGCACCAGCTCCGCCGAGCAGGCCGTTGGCCCAAGCCGTGTAAACCGTATTCGCCTCCAGCGTCACCTCGACGCTGTAGATCAGGCTGCCGCCGACGGGGGCTACGCCAATGGTG
>JAYUYB010000498.1:0-3744 GCA_043752655.1 Chloroflexota bacterium | reverse complement strand
CGCGCGTGATGTTCTCCTTCAGATCGCCGAACATGGTGAACGACTGGCGCTTGAACTCAACCAGCGGGTCTTTCTGCGCGTAGGCCTGGAGCATAATGCTCTGGCGCAGCTCGTCCATGGCGGTCAGGTAGTCGATCCACTGGCGGTCGATGGCGCCAAGCATCATGCGGCGCTCCACGAAGCGCATGATCTCGGGCGTGATCGCCTGCTCGCGCTCGGCGTACACCTGCTCCACCTGCTCCACCATCCAGCTCTCGATCTCGTCGCGCTCCTTGTCCTTCAGCGTGGCGCCGCTCACCGACGCGGGCAGCGCCGGGTTGATCTGGCGGAAGTGGCGCAGCAGCTCGTTCAGCTCCCAGCTTTCGGGCTCGCCCTCAGGCAGATGCTCGTCTACCAGGGCGGCGATCTCCTCGCCGATCATCTGGAGCACCTGCTCACGCACATCTTTGCCGTCCAGAATCTCGCGCCGGTCCTGGTAGATCACCTGGCGCTGCTTGTTCATCACATCGTCGAACTCGACGGTGTGCTTGCGGATGTCGAAGTTGTAGCCCTCCACCCGCGTCTGCGCGCCCTCGATCGTGCGGTCGAGGATGCCCGCCTCCAGCGGCAGATCCTCCTCCATGAAGCGGCCCATCAGCCCTTTGATCCGCTCCACCGGGCCAAAGCGGCGCATCAGCTCGTCCTCCAGCGAGAGGAAGAAGCGTGACGAGCCGGGGTCGCCCTGGCGGCCGGCGCGCCCACGCAGCTGGTTGTCGATGCGGCGGGCCTCGTGGCGCTCGGTGCCCACGATGTGCAGGCCGCCCAGCTCGCGCACCTCGTCGCCCTCCTCTTCGGTGAACCGCTTCGCCTCCTCGCGGGCCGCCTGGAGCTGCTCGGGGGTAGCCTCGTCGAACTTCACGCTCTTTGCGGCCAGAATCTCGTCCACCAGGCCGTCGGGGTTGCCGCCGAGCACAATGTCCGTACCGCGACCAGCCATGTTCGTGGCGACTGTCACCGCGCCCTTGCGCCCGGCCTGGGCCACGATCGTGGCCTCGCGCTCGTGGAACTTGGCGTTCAGCACGGCGTGGCGCACGCCCGCGCGCTTAAGCAGCTCCGAGATGCGCTCCGAGGTCTCCACGCTGGTGGTGCCGATCAGCACGGGGCGGCCAGCCTTATGCAGATCCTCCACCTCGCGCACCACGGCGCTGAACTTGGCGCCCTCGGCGCGGTAGACCTGATCTGGCATATCATCGCGCACCGACGATTTGTTGGTCGGGATGATCACCACGTCCAGGTTGTAGATCTTCGCAAACTCTTCGCGCTCGGTGTAGGCGGTACCCGTCATGCCGCCGAGCTTGTTGTACATACGAAAGTAGTTCTGAAACGTGATCGTGGCGAGCGTGACATTCTCGTTCTTGATCTGCACGCCCTCTTTGGCCTCCACCGCCTGGTGCAGCCCATCGCTCCAACGGCGGCCCGGCATGGCGCGCCCGGTGAACTCGTCGATGATCACCACCTCGCCGTCGGGGTTGATCATATAGTCTTTGTCGCGATGGAACACAAACTGCGCCTTGAGCGCATTCTCCACAAAGTGAGTCTTCTCGAAGTGATCGGCATCGTACAGACTCTCGCCATCCGGGATGCGCAGCAGCCGCTCGATATGGTAGATACCCTGCTCGGTAAGCGTGATGCTCTTGGAGCGCTCCTCGATATAGAAATCGCCGTCGGCCTCCAGGCCCTCCTCTTTGATCTGCTTGGGCGTGACGCTGCTGCGCGACAGGTTGCGGATCAGGCTGGAGACCTGGCGGTACAGGTCGGACGACTTCTGGGCGGGGCCGGAGATGATCAGCGGAGTGCGCGCCTCGTCGATCAGGATGTTGTCGACCTCATCGACAATGGCGTAGTGCAGCTCGCGCTGCGCCATCTGCTCCTTCTCGTAGGCCATATTGTCGCGCAGATAGTCGAAGCCGAACTCGTTATTCGTGCCGTAGGTGATGTCGGCGAGATACGCCTCTTTGCGCGGCACGGAGCGCCAGTGGACGAGGCGCTGATCCTCGGGGTTGGCGGCCGGGTCGGTGAAGTCGGGGTCGTAGAGCGCGCTCTGCTCGTGGGCGATAAAGCCGACCCGCAGGCCGAGGTAGTGGTAGACCGGGCTCATCCAGCCTGCGCCAACCTTGGCGAGGTAGTCGTTCACCGTCACAAGGTGCGCGCCACGGCCCTCTAGGGCGTTGAGGTAGAGCGGCAGCGTGGCGACGAGCGTCTTGCCCTCGCCGGTCTTCATCTCGGCGATCTTGCCCTGGTGCAGCGTGATCCCGCCGATCAGCTGCACATCATAGTGGCGCATGCCGAGCGTGCGGCGGGCGGCCTCGCGCACGGCGGCGAAGGCCTCGGGGAGCAGGTCGTCGAGCTCCTCGCCGTCGTCGAGGCGCTGGCGGAACTCGGCTGTCTTGGCCTGCAAGGCCGCGTCGGCGAGGGCGGTATACTCGGCCTCCAGGCCGTTGACCGCTTCTACCAGGGGCTGGATCTGGCGCACAGCCTTCTCGTTGCCGTCGCCGACCAGGTTTTTGAGCCATTTGAACATAGGGCGAACTCCGTTCGCTGAAGCATCTGTTGAGCGCGTACCAGCGGGCATTATACCTTACCAGCGCCCGCTTGTGCCAGAGCAGCAAGCAGGGTCGCTACCAGGGCCTGGGGCGTGAAGGGCTTCTGGAGGTAGCGCGCGTGGTCGTCTACCAGGCTGCGCCCAACCAAGGCGTTGTCGGTGTAGCCGGACATGTAGACCACAGAGATGCCGGGGCGCAGCGCGCGGACCGCCGTAGCCACCTGCACGCCGTTCAGCCCGCCGGGCATCACCACATCGGTGAGCAGCGCGTGGATGTGGCTGCCATGGCTGGTGGCGAGCTCCAGGGCCACGTTGCCGTCGCTTGACTCTAGCACGGTGAAGCCTGCGCCCAGCAGGATAGTGCGGGCGAGCTGCCGCACGTGCTCGTCGTCCTCCACCAGCAGCACCGTCTCTGTGATCACGTGCTCCACCTGCAGAGGCACCTCGACGGGCAGCGCGTCGCTGGGCTCGGCCACGGCGGGCAGGTAGATCTTGAAGCTCGATCCGTGGTCCGGCTCGCTGTAGAACCAGATATGGCCGCCGCTCTGGCGCACGATCCCGTGGACAGTGGCGAGGCCGAGGCCGGTGCCCTTGCCGCGCGGCTTGGTGGTGAAGAAGGGCTCAAAAATATGATCTCGCGCCGCCTCGTCGATGCCGGTGCCCGTGTCGATCACGGCGATCATGGCGTAGGGGCCGGGGGCGATGTCGGCGTGCTGGCGCGTGTACTCGCCGTCAAGTTGCACAGCCATGGTCTCGATCAGCAGGTGGCCGCCCTCGGGCATGGCGTCGCGGGCGTTAATGGCGAGGTTCATCACCACCTGCTCCATCTGGTTGGGGTCGGCGCGGACGTTGGGCAGATCGTGGGCGAGGGCAATGGTGAGGCTCAGATCCTCGCCGATCAGGCGGCGCAGCAGCTGCTCCATGCCGGCGATAATCTCGTTGAGGTTCAGCAGCTCGGGCTGGAGCATCTGGCGGCGGCTGAAGGCGAGCAGCTGGCGGATGAGAGCGGCGGCGCGAGCGCCCGACTCGCGGATCTGGCTGGTGGATGCGTAGTTCCGGTCGTCGCGGGACATGTCGCCGAGCATCAGGTCGCACTCGCCAAGGATCACGGTAAGCAGGTTGTTAAAGTCGTGGGCGAGCCCGCCGGCCAGGCGGCCGAGGGC
>JAYUYB010000497.1:0-3749 GCA_043752655.1 Chloroflexota bacterium | reverse complement strand
GCGCCGAGCGCAGCGTGGAGCACCTGGCGCTGCCTGAACAGCCGGTTGAACCGCCACCGCGTGCGAGTCGTAGCAATCTGCCTGCGCAGCTCACGTCGCTGATCGGGCGTGAGCAGGCGGTTGCCGCCGTTGGCATGCTGCTGCGCCGCGCCGATGTACGCCTGCTCACGCTGACCGGGCCGGGCGGCGTGGGCAAGACTCGCCTTGGCCTCCAGGTCGCAACCGAGCTGGCTGACGCCTTCCCCGACGGCGTCTACTTTGTCGATCTGGCGCCGATCCGCGATTCCAGCCTCGTGAGCAGCGCGCTTGCGCAAGCGCTGGGGGTGCGTGAACGTGGCGGCCAGCCATTGCCAGAGCGCCTGAAAGACTACCTGCGCGACCAGCGCGTGCTGCTGCTGCTCGACAATCTCGAGCAGTTGCTCGACGCCGCGCCGCTGCTGGCAGCGCTCCTGGCAGCGGCACCCCAGCTCAAACTGCTGATCACCAGCCGTGAGCACCTGCATCTACGGGGCGAGAAGGTTATTCCTGTGCCGCCGCTAGCCCTGCCGGAGCTGGGGAAGTTGGTCTCGCCAGAACAGCTCACGCAGTACCCAGCCGTCAAACTCTTCATCGAGCGGGCTACCGACGCCAACCCTGACTTTCACGTCACGGAGGCTAATGCGCCGGTGGTGGTTGAGATCTGCGCCCAGCTGGACGGGCTACCGCTGGCGATTGAGCTGGCCGCAGCACGGCTTCGGCTGCTCCCGCCCGAGGCGCTGCTGGCACGCTTGAGCAGCCGGCTGGCGCTGCTCACCGGCGGGCAGCGCGATCTGCCAGCACGCCAGCGAACCCTGCGGCAGACGATTACCTGGAGCTACGAGCTGCTGAGCGCAGGTGAGCAGACCCTGTTCCGACGGCTTGGGGTGTTTGTCGGCGGATGTCCGCTCGAGGCCGTCGCGGCGGTGTGTCTGCCGCCCGGCGCTGGCGAGCCCGCCGCGCTGGATGCGCTTGCGGCACTGGTGGACCAGAGTCTGCTCCGCCAGGTCGCCGGGCCAACTGGCGCTGTACGCCACACAATGCTGGAGACCCTGCGCGAGTATGCGCTGGAGCAGCTCGACGCCAGCGGAGAGGGCGCAGCGATCCGCAGCCGCCACGCGGCCTATTACCTGGCCTTGGCCGTCGAAGCCGAGCCACTTATGCGCGGCCTGGGCCAGCGCCAATGGCAGACGCGACTGGAGCGCGAGCTCGATAATATCCGCGCCGCGCTCCAGCACCTGATCGACGCCGGTGCAGTCGCTGTTGCCGTCCAGCTGGCCGGTGCGCTGTGGCAGTTCTGGGCGATGCACGAGCAAGTCCAGACCGGGCGCACCTGGCTGGAGCTGCTGCTCCGGCTGGTGGAACAGGGCGCCGAGACGGACACACGCGCATACCCAAAGCTGCTGCTGGCTCTGGCGCTCCTGGACGACCGGAGTGGAATCTATGTTCTGCCTGGCTCGCTTGCCATGCAGAGTGTCGTGCTCTTTCGCACAACCGAAGACCGCTGGGGCCTGGCCTTTGCTCTACGTGTCTGGAGTGACCTAGCGCTCAATCGATGTGACCTTGTAGTTGCCCGAGCCTTGCGTGAGGAAAGTCGGGTGCTGTTTGAGGCAATCGATGATCCGTGGTGCCGCGCCCAGGCCCAGGCAAACAGCGGCATCATCTTGGCGCTGCAAGGCGATGTCGCAGGGTCTGAGCTTGGCCTCCAGGGCGCCCGCCAGCTTCACCTCCTCGGCGACACTTGGAACGCGGCCAGTACGTTGCGCAACCTTGCAGAGGCTGTCAGCCTTTTGGGCGTCACAATCTGGACGATGCAGCTCATGGAAGAGTGCATCATGCTGTATCAGAAACTTGGCGATCGAGGTGCTACCGCCGAGGCGCTCGATACCCTCGGTTCGCTAGCACGGTGGCAGGGGGACTACCCGCGCGCCGCGCAGGTCTATAAAGAGTCAGTGACGATCTTTCGCGACCTCGGCATCCCGATCTTGTTAGCCCGCGCTATCCACGGCCAGGGTATGGTCGCCTATTATCAGGGCGATGACCAGCACGCTACAGCGCTGTTCAAAACGAGCCTGGCAAGCTTTCGTGAAGCGCAGCTGCCAGCCGCCATTGGCTGGTGTTTCGAGGGCCTTGCTGGCATCGCAGGACGGGCGACGGCAGGCCGTGCGGGCGCGCAGCGGGCAGCGCGGCTGCTCGCTGCGCACAGTGTCGTTGAAGGCGCTCCCGTTGAACTGTGGGCACCAGGTGCGCGCGCCGAGTGGCATGGCATCATGCACCAGGCCCGCGCCCAGCTCGACGAGACAACCTGGGCGGCGGCATGGGCAGAAGGCCATGCGATGACGCTGGAGCAGGCGATTACGTATGCGCTTGACGAAGCCGCCCCGCCAGATAGTTTGCGCGAGCTTTCTCTGCGAGTTTAAGCAGCCCAGCTTGCGAGCTGGTAAAGGCAGTCGCCCAGCGCTGCTCTGATTCAAGCTCTTCACGCGCATCTCCCGCCCGGTGGATGCTGCTCACCCCTGTGTGCGTCACTGTGCGGCTAGTACACCTCGGCGTACATAGCTTTACAGTTTGAAGCGGGCTTTAGCCCGCCACAATGCGGCGTTCGTCTACGGCGAACGTACGCTTTAGCATACTAGCGACCGTGCGCCCGCAGGTAGTCGAGCACCGCCTGCGCCGCCGGTTCCAGCGGCGCCAGGCGCTGGGGCACCGCAGCGCTGTGCGCCTCTACGTAGCGCATCACACTCTGCTGGGCCGGGTCGAGCGGCGCGCTCACGAGCCCGAGCGACGCAACGCTGCTATGGACGCGCAGATAGGCGAGGACGCTCTGCTGGGCGGGGTCAACGAGCGCGACCTGGCGGCTGCTCGTGAGCACTGCGGGTGCCGGGGCCACCCTGGTGAGGCGATACGCGCTCATCGCGCTCACCGCGAGTACCAGGCTGAAGGCGATGGCGAACCCGTACCGGCTGATGGTCTGGCGTCGGCTGGTCTGTGTCGGAAGCGTGCTGTGCGTGCTCATGGTGTTGCTCCTTCATTCCTCTTGGCTGATTGTGTGCGTTCTCTGCTGGCAGAACGTGTGCGTACATAACACCACATCTGGCCCGCCAAGCGGTCTGGATGTGCCGTACAATAAGCAGTACAAAAACCGGACAGTTTCACGCAGGAGCGCCCGATGGAGCAGATGCACTCGTTTGGCTACTGGCTGCGCCGCCGCCGCAAGGCGCTCGACCTGACGCAGGCTGCGCTGGCGGAGCGTGTGAGCTGCTTGCTCGACCTGATCTAGAAGATCGAGGCCGACACGCGGCGCCCCTCGCGCCAGATCGCTGAGAAGCTGGCCGATAGCCTCGGCCTCGACGCCGCCGAGCGCGTGGCCTTTGTCCAGGCCGCCCGCGCCGAGCGCAGCGTGGATCGGCTGGCGCTGCCTGAACAGCCAGTCGAGCCGCCACCGCGCGCGAGCCGCAGCACGCTGCCCGCGCAGCTCACGCCACTGATCGGGCGTGAGCAGGCGGTTGCCGCCGTTGGCATGCTCCTGCGCCGCGCCGACGTGCGCCTGCTCACGTTGACCGGGCCGGGCGGCGTGGGCAAGACCCGCCTTGGCCTCCAGGTTGCGACGGAGCTGGCTGACGCCTTCCCCGACGGCGTGTGCTTCGTCGATCTGGCGCCGATTCGTGATCCCAGCCTCGTGAGCGGCGCCATCGCGCAGACGCTAGGGGTGCGCGAGCGTGGCAGCGAGCCGC
>JAYUYB010000496.1:0-3751 GCA_043752655.1 Chloroflexota bacterium | reverse complement strand
GCCGCGCCGTCCCGTGGCGGGCTACCCCAGCGCATGCGCCGCTCGGTACGCACCAGCGGGCGCGTTGCCATTTTAAGGTAGCCAAAAAGCTCGTCGCCGCCCTCCGGCTGATCCACCTGCTCCGGCGTGGCGGGCACCGGGAAGATCACGGCGGCGTTGGGCGCCGCGTCGCGCAGCTCCACCGACGCCACCAGCTGCTGGCGCGGCCCATCCACAACTAGCAGCGCCTGCTCATAGGTAATGCGCGCCTCGAACGGCATGCCGCACGCCAGGGCGGCGCCAGGCAGCAACGCGAGCAGCGTGGCGATCAACACCCCCACGGGCCGAGTGAGCATAGTAAGCCTATCCAACTACGGGCAGCAAAGGCAGATCATCCGCAGATGACGCAGCTGGCGCAGATTTAGGTGCCACGCCATGAAGCGCAGAAAAATGGCCCGGAAATCTGCGTCAGCTGCGTCATCTGCGGATAAACATGCGCTCTGCCTGGCAGCTCTGCCCGCTGTCACGGCGCAGTAATCTTGTGTAAGCCATTCGTCATATACGGGACTCCTCGTTTCACCCGACTCTCAGTACTATATCACCACACATCGGCCGATGTAACGGGCGCATAAGCACAATCCGTGGGGGTATCAACACAATGCAGCTGAACCAGATGCGACGGCCCTTTGCTGTCGCCTTTACACTCACCCTGGCCGCCGTGCTGGGGCTGTTCGCCTATGGCTCCTCGGCGGTGGGCACCGGGGCCGTGATGGTGGTGCGCGGCGAGACCAGCGGCAGCTGCGGCGGGCGCCAGGTGGCGGCCGGCTACCAGGACTCGAACTTCTCGCTTGAGCTCCAGCAGTTCTGGCCCGGCGAGCCCGTGGCGATCTCCTTCACCTTCCCCGACGGCCGCGTGCTCAGCCCCGTGGTGACGAGCTTTGCCGATACTAACTCGGTGCAGCCCTCGCAGTTTGTGCAGCTGCTGCTGAGCGGCGTGCCGCTGAACGGCCTGGACGGCGTGATCGACATGCCGGCCAACTTCCCCTGGATCCAGAACACCAGCGCGGGCGGCGACTACGCCTTCCCCTTCCCAGTGACGAATCGCTGGCCCTACGGCTGCTACAGCTTTACTGCCCTCGGCGGCTGGAGCAACCGTCAGTCGCAGGTGACGTTCGCCGTGGTGCCGCGCCAAGGCCCCGGCCCCGCAGTGAGCCCCGCCAGCCTGACGGTCGAGGATAATACCACAGGCGACCAGAGCAGCCAGCAGGGCGCCTTCGTGAACATCTTCGGGCGCAGCTTCATCGCCAACGAGGCCGTGTCGATCTGGATCACGGCGCCCGACGGCGTGGTGATCCCCTTCTCTTACCAGCCGCTCACTAGCGATATCGGCAGCTTCTCCGTGCCCTTCATCTTCGACGCCAATCACCCCACCGGCCGCTACAGCTTCACGGCCCTCGGCACCTACAGCGGCTTCCAGGTGATCGCACCCTTCAACCTTACCTCGCGGGCCTCGCCCACCGGTGGCTTCGCGGAGCTTCAGGCCGTGGCGCCCTCGGCGGTCGATGGCGTGATCGAGGTGCGCGGCAAGCTTTACTGGCCCTACGAGCGCGTGGATGTCTGGCTCACCCTGCCCGATGGCGCCGTGCGCGGCCTGCCCTCGCAGTTCGCCAACGAGATCGGCGAGTTCTTCGCCACCTTCTCGGTGGATGAGCGCCTGCCCGTCGGCGTGTACGATGTGACCGCCAAGGGCGCCGACAGCGGCTACCTGAAGATCACCACCTTCCAGATCACCCCCGGCTCGCCCAATGTGCTCTACCCGGTCGACCCGTTCTCCTCGCCGTTTGTGTTCGACTCCAACACCGACGACATCAACACGCTTGGCCCGCCGCCCGACCAGCTGCCGCCCTTCGAGACGCCCGCCGAGCCGATCTTCCCGACGTTCTGAGTCTGGCCTTTTGCCTGCGTGCAGCGGACAAAGCCGCCGACCATCCTGAAGGATGGCGGCGGCTTTGTCCGCTGTGTGCATGGTGCCCCTGGCTAGAATCTGCTACAATAAAGATACCAATCAGTAATCTGCGCCCCGGTGCCAGCTAGAAAAGGTTCCTCCCAAGAACAGCTCGTTCTGCGAAGCGGTTTTGTCGCGCCGGAGGTACCGAGCTACCCCCGTTGCTCAGCTATGTCTTAGCGTACTAGAATAAGGAATTACATGAGACATCCCTTTAGTCGTCGCCGCTTTCTGAGCCTCTCGGCCGCAAGTGCCATGCTCGCCGCCTGCGGCAATCAGGCCGGCAGCGGCACCGCCCCCACCACAGGCGCCGGGTCGAGCCCAGCAACAGGGGCCACCTCCAGCGTGGAGTTCTGGGATTGGGCGCTCGAAGGCGACCGCAAAACCTACATGGATCAGGTGATCGCCGACTGGCAGGCGAAGAACCCTGGCACAGCCATCACGTACAATCCACTCGGCTACGGCGACATGGAGCTGAAGCTGCTCACCGCCGCCTCGGCTGGCAACAACCCGCCCTTCTCCAATGTCCACTCCTTCTGGCGCGTGGAGCTTCAGCGCTCGGGTGTGCTCAGGCCCTACCCCGACGATCTGTTTAACTACGATAATCTGTGGAGCACGCCCTTCAACCGCACCGCCGACGGCAAGCTCTACACCAGTAACTTCAGCCTCTACACCGACCAGATCTACTACAACAAGGCGCTGCTGGAGGCCGAGGGCATCGCCGCCGACGCCATCCCGCGCAAGTGGGATGACTTCATCAAGTTTGCCCAGCAGCTCACAAAGACCGAGAACGGCAAGATCGTCCAGTCTGGCTGGAACTTCAACCACTACTACTCGCGTGAGTGGCTCTGGGCCACCATGGTCTACCAGCAGGGCGGCTTCTTGTACAGCGAGGACGGCACAAAGGCCCTTTGGAACAGCGACGAGGGCGTGGCGGCCCTGCAGCTGATCCAGGATGTCTACCATACCCACAAGCTCGACGACCTGAACGGGCTGGATATGTTCGACGGCTTTGGCAACGGCACGGCTGCAACCTACATCAGCCAGGGCTACACCGGCGGCGGGATCGACATTGGCTACCCCACGATGAAGGACAACTGGAGCACCGCCGTGACTCCGACCTTCACCGGCAATCCCCTGCCAGCCTGGGGCCTCGTAACCCCCGAGGAAGGCTTCTGCGTCTTCACAAACGCCCCCGAGGCAACTGTGCCCGTGGCCTTCAGCTTCATCAAAGAGATGCTCGGCAGCGACGAGCGGCGCATCGAGTGGGCGATCGTGAGCAACGGCGTGCCCGACAGCAAGACGGCGGCGGAGAGCGCGGCGCTGAAGAGTCGCGAGAAGGGCGGCAACAGCATCTCCACCCAGGCCGAGACGCTGCCCTACCGCATCAACTATGGCGAGCGGCCCCTGGAGGCCGAGCAGATCTGGCGCACCATGTTCGACCAGGTGCTGCTGGAAAAGCGCCCGCCCAGAGAGGCCCTCGACACGGCGACCGAGGCGATGAACGCTGCCCTGGCCTCCACAGAGAAGCAGCGCCTCTTCACCGAGCGCAACTACGTGCCGCCGTCGGCGTAGCGACAAACCCCTATGAGCTACATCTCGCGTGGGCGCCCCTATCTGCTTTGGCTCGTGCTCGGGCTGGGCGGGCTGCTGATGGTTGCGCCGTTTTACTGGACCCTGATCACCTCGTTCAAGTCGCCCGCCGAGCTGCGGGTCTTTCCGCCAACCTGGTGGCCGCAGCAGCCCACCCTGGAGCATTGGCGCGGC
>JAYUYB010000495.1:0-9107 GCA_043752655.1 Chloroflexota bacterium | reverse complement strand
CCGGACGCAGCGCGTTTATGGCCTCGCCACTGATCCAGGATGGCGTTATTCGCAACTTCGAGGTCATCGGCGAGGCGACAAAGCGCCTCACTCCGGCGCTAACCCAGCTGCGCCCTGAGTTGCCCTGGCGGCGCGTCGCTGGCTTTCGCGACATGCTCATCCATCGCTACCGCAGCGTTGATCTAGAGGCTGTTTGGAACGCGGTGGAAGCTGATCTGCCCAGGCTAAAGGCGGCCGTCACTGCCCTCCTGGCACACCTCGCTGCGCACCCCTGACCCACTACTGTGGATACCCCCCACATCTCCGACTGGGTGTACGGCTGGGATGCTACCCCTGGCATCGTGTCTGTCTGGGCCGACCGCGACGGCCAGGCGCTGATCTGGCGCCGCGTGGGCGGGCGCGTGCTGCGCGAGCAGGCCCGCTTTCGCCCCTGGCTGCTCGCCGCCCACTGCGACGACCTCGCCCACCTAAGCGTGCCCGAGGCCGACGAGCGCGCCCCGATCAGCTTCACCGCCCTCGCTGGCCCCGCCGATAGCTTCCGCTTCCTGCTCCACGCTCGCTCCAGCCGCGCCCTGGAGGCCGCCTTGCTGGAGGGCGCCAGCCGCCGCCTCGGCCGCCCCGTAGCGCGCCTCCACGACCTCGACGACTACCACCGCGTCGGCCCCGTCGAGCAGTACCTGATGCGCTCCGGCCGCGTCTTCTTCCGCGATCTGGTCTACGCCGACCTGCACCGCATGCAGATCGACCTGGAGACCACCGCGCTCGACCCGGCCGAGGGCCGCATCTTTATGGTCGCCGTGCGCGACAGCCGCGGCCTCGCTCAGATCATCGAGGCCCCCACGCCCGCCGACGAGCCCCGCCTGATCAGCGCCCTCTGCCGCCTTGTGCAGGCGCACGACCCCGACATCATCGAGAACCATAACCTCTTCGGCTTCGACCTGCCCTTCCTGGAGGCCCGCGCCGCCGCTCTGCGCGTCCCCCTGCACCTGGGCCGATCCGGCGCGCCCACGCGGCTAGAGCGCATCAGCGAGGACCCGCGTGGCCGCCGCCACCGCTACAGCGTGGCCGGCCGCGAGCTGCTCGACACCCTGGACGCCGTGCGCCGCCACGACTTTGTGGCCCGCGATATGCCAAGCCACGGCCTGAAGGACGTGGCGCGCTACTTCGGCGTCGCTGGCCCCGAGCGCACCTACATCCCCGGCCCCGAGATCTACGCCACCTACCAGCGCGACCCCGAGACGGTGCGCCGCTACGCCCTCGACGATGTGGCCGAGGTCGAGGCGCTCTCGCAGCGCCTGCTGGCGGCGCCCTTCGCCCTGGCGGGCATGGCGCCCCGCCGCTACGAGCGCGTGGCTTGGGCCGGGCCAGCCATGGGCATCCTGGAGCCGATGCTGCTACGGGCCTACCTGCACGCGGGCGCGGCCCCGCCGCTGCACCCCCAGGCCCGCGACGCCCGCACGGGCGGCCACACCGGCGGCGCTCTCTTCCTCTTTGCGGGCGGCGTGGCCCGCAACGTCGTCAAGGCCGACATCGCCTCGCTCTACCCGTCGCTGATGCGCGCCTACAAGATCGGCCCCGCCTGCGACCGGCTCGGCGCCCTGGTGGGCATCGTGGGCCATGTGCTGGAGGCGCGGCTGGGCCACAAGGCCGCCGCCCGCAGCGCCGCGCCCGGCTCGCTGGAGGCAGGGCACCACCACGCGCTCCAGGCCGCCATGAAGCTGATCATCAACTCGGCCTACGGCTATATGGGCGCCACCAGCATGGGCCTTTTCGCTGATATGGACGCCGCCGACGAGGTGACGCGGCGGGGCCGCGAGGTGCTCGACATGGTGATCGCGGGCCTGCGCGCGCGCGGCGTGGCCCTGATCGAGGCCGATACCGACGGGGTCTACTTCGCCGTGCCGCCCGCCTGGGGCGCCGCCGAGGAGCGCGCCCTGGTTGCCGCCGTTGCCGCCGAGCTGCCGTCCGGTATTTCCTTGGAGTACGAGGGGCGCTACGCAAGTATGTATAGCCACGAGGTGAAAAACTACGCGCTGATCACCTACGGCGGCGAGCTGATCATGCGCGGGGTGGCCATGCGCTCCTCGCGCAGCGAGCCATTCGGCGAGCAGTTCCTGCGCGAGGCCATGCGCCACACCATGGCCGGCGACACGCCTGCCCTGCGCTCCCACTTTCTGGCCTGTGTGGCCGCACTGCGCGAGCGCCGTCTCCCCGCCCGCGAGGTCGCCACGCGCGTGCGCCTCACCAAATCGCCCGAGCAGTACCGCGCCAGCAAGCAGCGCGAGGGCCAGTACGAGGCCCTGCTCGCGGCAGGCCGTGCCAGCTGGCAGCCCGGCGAGCGCGTGCGCTTCTATCGCGCCCAGGGCGGTCGCTATGCGTTACTTGAGGACGACGAGGCGGCAGCTGGCGCCCCCTACGATGCTGAGCATTATGTGCGCGTGCTTGTGGAGAACTACGCCGGGCGCCTGCACAAAGCCTTCGCCCCCGCCGAGTTCGCTCAGATCTTCCGCCTCGACGCCCAGCTCGGCCTGTTCGACCTCGATATCGCCGTGATCGAGCCGCGCTGGATCGCGCCTGAGCAGGGCTGAGGTCGAACATTGCGCGAAAATCGGTGTAATCTACGGATAAAATGCCCGGCAGGCGCGGCTTTGACGTAGCCCTGAGCTGCGTCGCCCAGGGTGAGTTTTTGGTGTTGGAATGCGTTATGATAAGAGCACACAAGCTGCATGGCAGCGCCCAGACGCCCGGCGGCGCCCGCCGCCTTAGACTAGCGACGCACAAGGATGGAACTCCTAAGCGCCTTCATCCCGGCCGACCGCCAACTCGCCCTGGCCTGCGGCGAGACGCTCCCGGACCAGGCCGTCGGCGCGGTGTTGTTCGCCGACCTTTCCGGCTTCACCCCGTTTACCGAGGCGATCACCACGGCCCTCGGCCCGCAGCGCGGCGCCGAGGTGATCACCGCCTGGCTCAACCTGATCTTCGAGGCCCTGATCGCTGAGGTGAGCGCGTTCGGCGGCAGCGTGATCACCTTCAGCGGCGACGCGATCACCTGCTGGTTCGGCGCGCGTCCTGGCCGCCAGGGCGCGCCACTCGATATGGCCCACGCCGCGCGCCGCGCGGTCGCCGCCGCGCTCGCCTGCCAGCGCGCCATCGAGCGCGTCAACAGTGGCCCGATGCCGGCCGGCATCAGCGCCGCTCTGGGCCTCAAGGCCGCAGTCGCCACCGGTTCCACCCGCCGCTTCGTCGTGGGCGATCCCGCCTTTCAGCTGATCGATGTGCTCGCCGGCAGCACCCTCGACCGGCTGGCCGAGGCCGAGCAGCTCGCCCGGCGCGGCGAGGTGCTGATCGCCGCCGAGGTGGTGGCCGACCTCGACGCCAGCCTACGCATCTCCGGCTGGCGCACCGACGAGCACAGCGGCGAGCTGTACGCCGTGGTCGAGGCCCTGGTCGAGGTGGTCGCCCCGGCACCCCTGGAGCCGGTGGGTCCGCAGGCGCTGCGCGAGGAGCAGGCGCGCCCGTGGCTGCTCCCCGCCGTCTACGAGCGCCTGCGCAGCGGCCAGAGCGATTTTCTGGCCGAGCTGCGCCCCGCCACCGCACTGTTCATGCGCTTCGGCGGCATCAACTACGATGCCGACCCGCAGGCCGGCGCCAGGCTGAACGCCTTTGTGCGCTGGGTGCAGGGCATCGTTGGCCACTACGAAGGCTTCGTGCTCCAGCTAACCATGGGCGACAAGGGCAGCTACCTGTATGCGGCCTTCGGCGCGCCGATCGCCCACGCCGACGACACCGCGCGCGCTGCCGCCGCCGCTCAGGCCCTGCGTCAGCTGCCGCCCGAGCTGAGCTTTATCGACCGACCGCAGATCGGCCTCAGCCAGGGCGTGATGTACTGCGGACCCTACGGTGCGGCCACGCGCCGCACCTATGGCGTCTTCGGCGACGAAGTGAATACAGCCGCCCGCCTGATGCAGGTCGCCCAGCCGGGCCAGATCATCTGCACCGAGCGCGTCGCCAGCCTGCTGCGCCACCGCGCCGTCCTCCACCCCAAGGGCGCCATCAGTGTAAAGGGCAAGCAGCAGCCCGTCGCGATCTTCGAGCTCGGCGAGCGGGCGGACCACCACACCGTTGCTGGCACAGCCGCAGACGACGGCGAGCTGTTCGGGCGCGAGCAGGAGCTGGCTCAGCTTGTTGATCGGCTCCGCGCCGCGACCGAGCGCGGGGCCAGCGCCGCCGTGCTGCTCAGCGGCGAGGCGGGCATCGGCAAGTCGCGCCTGCTGGCCGCCACGCGCGACGCGGCCCTCGCCGCCGGCGCCCGCGTGCTCAGCGGCTTCAGCGACGCGATCGAGCGGGCCACCCCCTACCTGGCCTGGCGCCCCGTGTTCAGCGAGCTGCTCGACCTCGCCGACGCCCCGGAAGACCCTGCGGCCCGCGCATCCTTTGTGCGCGCCCGCCTGGCCTTCGACCCGGACCTGCCGGAGCTCGCGCCGCTGCTCAACCCGGTGCTCGCCGCCGACATGCCCGAGAGCGAGCTCAGCGCCCAGCTCAGCGGCCAGGTGCGCGCCGACAACACCGTGCGCCTGCTCGTGGCGCTGCTCGGCGCCGCCGCAGCTAATCAGCCCCTCGCGGTCTTCGTCGAGGATGGCCACTGGCTCGACTCGGCCTCGTGGGCGCTCGCTCGCGCCGTCGCCGAGCAGGTGCGCCCGCTGCTGCTCGTGATCTCCACCCGCCCGCTCGAGGGCGAGCTGTCGCCCGACGCCCGCCGCCTGAGCGACCATCCCGACACCACAAGCATCACCCTTCAGCCCCTCGCCCCCGCCGAGGTGCTCGCCCTGGTGCGCAGCCGCCTCGGCGTGCGCGCACTCCCCGAGCTCATGGGCGAGCTGATCGTCGCCCGCGCCGAGGGCCACCCCTTCTTCAGCGAGGAGCTCGCCTACGCCATGCGCGAGCGCGGCCTGATCACCATCGCCGCCGGCGAGTGCCGCATCGCTCCCGAGGTCGACCTGTCGCACGTCAGCTTCCCTGACACCGTGCAGGGCGTGATCACCAGCCGCATCGACCGGCTGCCCCCGCAGCACCAGACGACACTCAAGGTGGCCAGCGTGGTCGGCCGCATGTTCGCCTTCCGCATCCTGGCCGCGATCCACCCGATCGACGGCGACCGCGCGCTGCTGCCCGTCACGCTGCACGCTCTGGACGAGCTGCGCTTCACCAGAGTCGAGACGCCCGAGCCCGACCTGCAGTATCTGTTTCGCCACGTGCTCACCCGCGAGGTGGCCTACAACACGCTGCTGTTCTCCCAGCGCCGCACCCTCCACCGCACCGTGGCCGAGTGGTACGAGCGCAGCGTCGCCGACGACCTTGCCCCGTACTACGCCGTGCTGGCCTACCATTGGCGCCAGGCTCTCGGCGATGAGGCCGACCAGACCCTGCTGGCCAAGACCATTACCTACATGGAGCACGCCGGTGAGCAGGCGTTTCGCACCTATGCCAACCAGGAAAGCGTAAGCCTGTTCGGCGAGTTGCTGCGCCTCGCCGATGCACACCCGACGTTGTCGGTGGACGCCGCACGGCGCGGACGCTGGGAAGGCCGACTCGCCGAGGCCTACCTCGGCCTGGGCAAGCTCCAGGAAAGCCGCGACCACTTTCATCGCTCGCTCGCCCTGCTTGGCTATCCGCCCGCCGAGAAGCCGCTGGCCCAGGCGCGCAGCCTGCTGCGAGAGGTGGCGATCCAGGCCGGGCATCGCCTGTGGCCAGCAGGCTTTATCGGGCGCGAGCGGGGGCGGCGCGACGAGCTCGTCCACATCGCCCACATGCTCCAGCAGGTCGCCAAGCTCTACTTTTATCGCTCCGAGAGCGTGCCGCTGCTCACGGTGAACATCTGCGGCCTGAATCTCGTCGAGCGTGTGGGCGACCCCACGCCCGAGCTGGCGAGCCTGTACGCCAGCCTGTGCGCGATCAGCGGCCTCGTGTCGCAGCACGGGCTCGCCGTGCGCTACGGCGAGCTCGCCTGGGCCGCTGCCGAGCGCATCGACGACCGACCGGCCCACGGCTGGGTGGCCCTCGCCACCGGGCTCTACTACGTCGGCATAGGCGGGTGGGAGCGCGCCGAGACTCTGCTGCTTCAGGCGCTCGATCTGTTCGACCGGCTTGGCGACCGGCGCCAGTGGGAGGAAAGCTGCTCGGTGCTCGCCCCCGTCTACTTTTTCCAGGGTCGCCTCGACCGCACCGTCGAGCTGCGCGTCGCCACATTCGCCTCAGCGCGCCGTCGCGGCGATCAGCAGACCCAGATCTGGAGCGCGGTGGGCGAGGCCGAGTGCGCGCTGCGCCGCGGCGACCCTGCGGCCGCCCTCGCGCTGATCGAGCGTGTGCGCCCCTTGATCGGCGAGAACGAGGATGCGCTCTGGACCCTTGGCGTCGCCGCCGTCGCCACCTGGCGTGCCGGGCGCCACGCCGAGGCCCTGCGGATCGCCGGCGCGGCCACGCGGCTCCTGGGCCGCTTTCAGCCCACTGCTGCCCAGGTGCTCGGCGGCTACCTCGGCCTCGCCGAGGTCTACCTTGGGCTGTGGGAGCGCAGCCCCGCCGCCGGGCGCGCCCCCGCCCTGCGCCGCGCCGCCGCCAGCGCCCTGCGCGGCGTCGCCACCTTCGCGCGCACCTTTCCCCTGGGCCGGCCGGGGCTGCACCGCGTGCGCGGGCTACAGGCCTGGCTGCGTGGCGACCAGCGCGCCGCCCATCGCCACTGGGCGCGCTCGCTCGCCGAGGCCCAGCGCCTCGGCATGCCCTACGAGCAGGCCGAGGCCCACCTTGCCATCGGACGCCACCCCCTCGCCTCAGCCGACACGGCCCACCTCGCAGCCGCTCAGCTTCTGCTCGACGGTATGGGCGGCGTCGCCCCCGCCTGCTGAGCCAGCGGCCCAGCGGGCCGGGCCTGGGGCCGTGCGCGGGCGCGGCCCAGCTGATGCTGAAAGTTAAAGCCGCGCACCAGCAGGCTCTGGGCCAGCTTGATCAGCCACGGCGGCTCGCTCTCCCACGGCAGCCCTCGGCTGTAGCGCCACGCGTCGTACCAGCGCCAGAACGTCATGACCCAGGGCTCGTGCAGACGCCACAGCTCGCAGGCAGGCGCGCGCACCCCCGACGCATCCAGAATGCCGTTCACCGCCCGCCGCGCCGCCTCGTTGGCCGCCTCCATCGTCGCCAGCTGGGTGTAGGTGCGAATGTAATCCGACGCCAGAAACAGGTTCGGGATGCGCGTCCACGCGTCCGGCCGCAGATGCCAGCTGTTCACCGTCGCGATCATCAGCGGCTCGGCGTCCTCGTAGCGCGTGCGCTCCTCGCCCACCAGGTTGTGGATGTCGGGGTCCAGAAACCAGGTCACAAGGTCGTCGTCGTGCAGCAGCTCCTGGCCGCCCACGTTCAGCGCGAGCTTGAGCTGGTACCAGACCTCCTCCATGATCTCCTGGCGCGTACACGCCTTGGCCGGCTTGGTGTGCAGCAGGCCGTTGCTGTTCCAGTTCGAGATATCCACCGAGATCAGGCCGCGCACCTCGCCGTCGCCGTAGTTGCGCAGGTCGAAGCGGGGCTGCCAGAACTGCGGCTGCGAGATCGTCGTGATCGCCCAGGGCGAGTCCAGGTAGATCGCGTGCCCGTTGACGATCGGCACATCGCGCCGCAGATACAGCTGCAGGCCGTTCATCCAGGCCACGCACTGGCTGAAGGGGATAATCCCGGCCAGGCCAGGGTCGGCAGTGAGGATGGGCTGGTGCTGCTCCTGCTGGAGCAGGCGCGCCATCACCTCCAGCGGCACCGCAACGACATAGTAGTCAGCCGTCACGGTCTGCCGCCCGCCGGGGCCGAGCACGTCCACGCCGCTGATCGACCCGTTCGCGCAGTGGATCAGATCGAGCTTGTAGCCGAGGTTGTACTCGACGCCGAGCGAGCGCAGGTGGCTCAGCCAGGGCTCGATCCAGACGTCGTTGGTCGGGCCGTTGAGCACGCGGTCGGCGCTGACGCCGGGGCTACCCAGATCGAAAAAGAGCTGCAAGCCCACGTCGCCCTCCAGCCGGGCGCTGGCCACTTTGGCGTCGGCGGCCACCAGCGAGCGGGTGAGGCCCTCGGCCAGAAACTTCTGATAGGCGTCGGAGCGCGTGCTGGCGCCGATAAAGTCCCACCAGGCGATCCGCTCATACTCGTCCTCGCGGCGCGCCTCGCAGCTTGTCACGAGCTGCCACAGACGCTCGACGAAGAAGCTCAGCTCGCCGGGCCGCAGGCCGATCCCGTCCTTGACCCCTTCGAGCTCGGCCACCAGCACCCGCAGATCTTCAAGCGAGCGCGGGAAGCGCGAGAGCATCTGCACTGCGGGCAGGCCGTTGCGCGTCAGGTCGATCCGCGTGGTCTGCACGAGGTTGTCGAACACGCCTGCGGCGTTGCCGGGGTAGGGGATGCGCTTCAGCGTGTCGGGCAGGTGGCGATAGAAGCGCGGGAAAAAGCGGAAGCCGTGCTCGCCCGGCAGGTTGGGCCGGCCGTCGGTGCCCGAGCCGGGCTTAGGGATGCTGCGGGCCTTGCCGCCAGGGATCTGCTTCTGCTCGAAGACTCGCACGCGGAACCCGCGCTCGGCGAGCTCGTGGGCCGCGCTCATGCCGGCCACGCCGCCGCCAAGGATGACCACCGTCGTTCCGGCCATGGGCGTCGCTCCTCCAGGCTGTAATTTGAAGGGTTGGGGCGGCTACAAGGGCCGCCCGGACACGGTCGGTGCGGCTCTTGTGGCCGCCAGTCCGAGGACCGGACACGGTCGGTGCGGCCCTTGTGGCTGCCGGTCCGAGGACAACGATCTATCAGTAGTGCTCAGACGGTGTAGTAAGTATAGCCGATCCTGGGGCAGGCTTCATAGCATTGGCGTAGCACCGGGTGCGGCGTATGGTTGCGGGCGCGCGCTTGCCTGGGGGCTGAAGCCGCGGCTAGGGGCGCTGCGCGCCGCGCGTCGGCCTACGCCGACGCTGTGCTGCGTCCTCGTGGGCGGACGCGCGGCCGGAGGCCCGGCCGGCGCGGCGTTCAGCCGCCGGCCTTCGGGCGAGACCCTGGTCTGTCGTTGCCTGGCGGCTGAAGCCGCAGGCTGG
>JAYUYB010000494.1:0-3755 GCA_043752655.1 Chloroflexota bacterium | reverse complement strand
CGCCTGCGGCGGCGACCGCTGGTGGTTGGCACGCTTTTCCGGCGCGTGCGGCCGATCGTGGCCCTGGAGCTGCTCACCAGCGACAACAGCGTCTGGGTTGTCGACAGCGCCGAGGACGCGGAGCAGCTGCGGGCAGCGTCGGAGGGGCTGAGCGAGCTGCTGGGGATGGAGCTGACGCGGTGAGGGAGACCGGGAGACAAGGAGCATCGCTCGCTGTGCTCGCTGGGGAGACAAGGAGACAGCGAGCGCCTGACGGCATGGAGGGGCTGTCTCCTTGTCTCCTTGTCTCCTTATCTCCTTGTCTCCTTGTCACTGCATTACGGGATCACAGGCGGAGGCTGGGGATAGTTGATACCGGCCTCGACGCCCCACTGGAACCAGTTGTTCACAAAGTCGGGCATGGAGAGGAAGATCCCGATGGCGCCCGTAATGCCGCAGAGCCAGGCGAACCAGAAGGCCCAGAGGTGGATGGAGTAGGCGTTGGCGTTGAAGCCCATGCACCAGCGCCAGAAGAGCTGGGCGCGCTCGGTGCCGGTGCCAGGCGCCTGAAGCTCGTCCCACTCCTCGTGGGCGGCGTACTTCTCCAGGGCCCAGATCGTACCGGCGTGCATGGCCAGGATGAGGGTGGAGCCGAGCAGGAAGAAGATCGAGAGCATGTGGAACGGGTTGTAGTAGAAGTTCCCGTAGCGCACGCTCACGTTGTTCGTCCAGTCGAGCAGCGCCTTCAGCCCGTGTGCAGGCGATTCGGCCCAGGTGCCCATCCACAGCGGGCGCACGATGTAGATAACTGCGTAGAGCACGATCGCGCCGGTGAAGCCATAGGCCAGGTAGGGCCGAATGCCGAGCGTTCGGGCGCGCGTGTAGAGATGCATGTACCAGCAGAGGATCGAGATCGTGAGGAAGAAGGTGCAGATCAGCCACCAGCCGCCCTGGGTAAGCGGCGGAAAGCCCAGGCCATAAAAGGTGGAGGGCGGGTCGATCTGGAGCACAAAGAAATACTTGGCGAAGGCTAGGGGGTTCCAGTTTACCTGCGAGGCCATCACGGCCAGCCAGATAAACGTGAAGAGGCCGCCGGAGACAAACGCGGCGGCATTCCAGAGGCCCAGGTAGGTGGGGCCGATCTGGCTATCGAGGCCAAAGTTCTCGAGCACAGGCAGCTCGATCGCCTTGCCGATGCGGCCGCGTTCGCGGGGGCCAAGCTCAATGTCGCCGGGCGTGGGCGGGTTAAAGGTTGCCATGAGTTGCTCCTATCGAGTTTTCCGCGTTCAGCCTGCCCCTACACCCCGCTCCACCATGGCAGCGTGTTCCAGAAATTCCAGAAGCTCACCCAATCCTGCACGAGCCAGCCGGAGAGCAGGATGCACAGGTTGGCCGAGAGGATGCCGCCGCAGGCGAAGATAAAGCCAAGGCGGTGGATGCCCGACTCGCCCACCGAGTAGACGATCGTATCGCGGAAGAACATATTCTCGATGTCGCCGCCCTCGGGGCCACGGTACTGGGCCGCGCTGAGGATGAGCGAGCCGTGGCAGGCTAAGAGCCAGGTAGAGCCAAATAGGCCCGTGATGCCGATGGCGTGGAAGGGGTTGTAGAAGAAGTTGTTAAAGCGGTAGCCAAAGTTCGAGACCCAGTCCAGGTGGGGCATCACACCGAGCACAAAGCCCTCATGCCACTGGCCAAGCACCACAGGTCGGATGATCTGGAGCGTACACCAGGAGGAGAAGACCACGCCGAAGCCGACGGCGATATGGTAGCCCATATTCAGCTTCATGCTGATGTCGATCTGGCGCATGAACCAGCCGAAGAAGGCGATCGTGGCGAAGAGCACCGTCATCTGCCAGGCGAAGCCGGGCTCGCCGACGCCCACTAGGCTCAGGCCCACCTCGGCGGGCGGTGGATCGAGGCGTCCGGCGAAGAAGTTCTGCGGGATGGAATATGGCCCGAGGAAGATCGTGTTGTAGGTGTAGAAGGTCGAGCCAAAAATGGTCCCCAGCACCGAGATAAAGCCCCAGAAGCCAACATAGAACGGACCCACCCAGAAGTCGAACGGGTCGTTCTTAAACAGGCTGCTGAAGGTTGTGCGGCCGCGGATCTTATACTCGGGCTCCATCTCCGCAACGGTGCGCCCACCCGGCACACGCGTGGCGCGCGCCCCCTCGATCACTGTGAACCCGAAGTCAGGAAAGCGTGGGTCTTTGGCTTTGGTACCGCTCATGGCCAGTTCTCTTTCCAGAATAGGCGTTGCTGCGAAGCGATGCGCTTGCGTGGTCGAGGAGCAAACTTGCCTGCCGCCTGCACGTGAGGAGGCCATGGCTGTTGCACTTGAGGCAAAAAATCTGTGTTCAACAAAAGTATAATACGCCACCAAACCATTGTCAAGCCAGGGCTCCAGCGCCACCGTTTGCGCTACGATGCGAAAAAGCGCGCTCCAGCTGGCCTGGAGCGCGCTTGCGAGCCATTGCATATAAAACAACAGGGGGCTAACCCTGGGCTGGGAGCGGGCGGCGCACAGCGCGCACGGCGACTGCCGCCAGAAGCAGCGGCATCACCAGCGCAGCCGCGAGCAGCAGCAGCACGCCCGCACGCGGCCCAGAGGCGTTGAGCACCACGCCGAGCAGGGGCGGGATGCTGCCCGCGCCGAGGTTGCCCACCGCCAGGGCGAGGCTGGCGGCGGCGCTGCGCCCGCCGGAGATCGCCGTCACCAGAGCCATGGTGGTCGGGAAGACTGGGCCGCAGCCGAGCCCGAGCAGCGCTAGGGCGAGCACCGAGGCCGACGCCTGCCCAACGGTGGCGAGCAGCAGCGCGGCAGCCAGCAGGATCAGCGTGAGCGAGCCGCCGAGCAGGGCCAGCGTGCTTATGCGCAGCCCGAGCAATGCGCCAAGGGCGCGGCCAGCGGTGAGCGCCAGCCAGAAGCCAGAGAGCGCCAGGGCCACAGCGGCAGGCGCCATGCCCGCGCTCGTCTCCAGGTAGAGTGTCGCCCAGCCGCCCACAGCGATCTCGGTACCGCTGTAGACCAGCAGGAGCAGGCCGAGCAGCAGCACGGTGCCCCAGGGGACCGGCCCCGCAGCCTCGGCCTGCCCTACCACGACTGCGGCCTCGCTGGCCAAGGCCAGCAGCGGTGCCAGGGCGATCAGCACGACGGCGCCAAGGATCAGCGCCGCCTCTGGGGCGCCGAGGCGCGCCCGCGCAAGCTCGGCCACAAGCGGCCCCATGATCGAGCCGACGCCAAAGAACAGGTTCACCAGGTTCAGGGCGGAGACCCCGCGCTCGGGGTAGAGCCGCGTCACAAGCAGCACCCCTGCTACCAGCACGCAGCCAAAGCCCAGCCCAGCGAGCAAGGCAAACGCGAGCAGCAGCGCCAGGCTGCCGCTCAGGCTCTCGCCGATCATGCCGAGGCCCAGCATCAGGGCGCCCAACCCAAGCACCGCACGCTGCCCAAAGCGCGCGCCCAACGGGGGCGCCGCGAGCTGCACGAGCACGGTGCCGAGCGAGAAGGCGGCAAACTGTGCGCCAACCGTGGCCACAGGCTGCCCGACATGCGCGGCCAGGGATGGTAGGCTCGGCCCGAGCGACGAGAGGCTCAGCCCGGCGGCGGTGTAGACGCCGCAGGCCAGGGCCAACGTGCCGCCACGGCTAAGCTGCGCCACGGGCCGCTCCCCAGCTGCGGGGCTGCGGCGTTGTCAGCTCATTGTGCATCGAGCATGCCTTTATGTGGCCCCCAGGCGGCTCTACGACACCTGGGCGTAGGGGCGCAGCGC
>JAYUYB010000493.1:0-3759 GCA_043752655.1 Chloroflexota bacterium | reverse complement strand
GCAGCGCATCACACGCGCCGCCGAGGAGCTTGGCTTCGTTGGGCTGTACCGCTCGGATCACTACACCAACGCCGTGCCGCCGGACATAGCGTCGCTTGAGCTGTGGGTCTCGCTTACCTGGCTGGCCTCGCACACGAGCCGCCTGGAGTTCGGCCCAATCGTCTCGCCGGTGTCGTTCCGCGAGCCTACGATGACAGCGCGCATGGCCGCTGCCGTGGACGACCTGTCGGGCGGACGCCTACAACTTGGCCTTGGAGCCGGTTGGCAGGAGCGTGAGCACAACAACTACGGCTTCGACCTGCTGGAGACCGGCCCGCGCTTCGAGCGCTTCACCGAGGGCCTGGAGGTGATCACGCAGCTGCTGCGCAGCGACACGCCGGTGAGCTTTGAGGGCGCCTACTACACGCTCCACGAGGCCATCCTGCTGCCGCGCCCGCAGCGCCCCGGCGGCCCGCCGATCATTATTGGCGGCAACGGGCCGCGCCGCACGCTGCCGCTGGTGGCGCGCTACGCCGACGAGTGGAACGCCGTGTTTGTGACGCCCGCCCGCTTCGCCGAGCTGAACGCACAGCTCGACGGCCTGCTCGCCGAGGCCGGACGCGCGCCGGGCGACGTGCGCCGCTCCCTGATGATGGGCTCGCTCTACGGCCGCGATGAGCAAGCGGTCGTGGCCAAGCTCGCGCAGGCGGGGCGCACGCATGAGGAGCTGCTAACGTCAATGTCGCCGTTGTCCGCGTATTTCACGGCGGGACGAACGCGTGAGGAGCTGCTGGCAGGAGGCCTGCTTGTGGGCACCGGCGCCGAGATCGTCGTCCAGCTGCGTGCCTATGCCGAGGCCGGCGTGCAGCGGATCATGGTGCAGTGGCTCGACCTGGACGACATTGATGGCCTTGAGCAGTTTGGGGCCGAGGTGCTGCGGCAAATACACGCGGCGGCATAAGGCCGCGCCCGCGGGCGGCATGCGGCCCGCCCGCGGGCGCGCTGAAGCACGCCGCTAGGCTTGGGCAACGCCCACCTGCGCGGGGCGGCACGAGGCCGCGCAGGTGGCCTTCGGCCAGGAATAGCGCCCCGCTTCAGCGGGGCCGCGTGCTTGCGGTATACTCTACCCATGCCCAACGCCAACAAGCAGGAGGAGCGAACCATGTCCACATCTAAGCTAAGCGAGGACGAGATCGCGGCGCGGCTGGAGCTGCTCGGCGGCTGGACCCGCAAGGATGAGATGATCGTCAAGACCTACAAGCTGCCGAGCTTCCCGGCGGCGATCAGCTTTGTCACCAATATAGGCTTCCTGGCCCAGGCCGCAGACCATCACCCCGACATCGACATCCGCTACAACAAGGTGACGCTCGCCCTCAGCACCCACGATGCCGGCGGTCTCACCGTGAACGACTTCAACCTCGCCGAACAGGCCGACGAGGCGATGGGCTGATCCAGGTTGCTGGAAGTTTTTTGATGGAGGAGGAAGGACGGTGTCACACCTACCGTCCACCGTCCACCGTCCACCGTCTACTGTCCACCGTCCAGAGCTGGTAGCACCGATGCCAAGAGCCAACGGGATGTTCTACGCTGAGCGCGGCGCCGGCCCGCCCCTGCTCTGCGTCCACGGGGCGGGCAGCACCCACCGCCACTGGGGCGGGCTGCTCGCGGGCCTCGCCGCCACCGCCCGCGTGATCGCCCTCGACCTGCCAGGTCACGACCGCTCGGCCCCACCGGGACGGGACAGCCTCGCCGCCTACGCCGCCGATCTAGCCGCGCTGCTCGACGCTTTGGGCATCGAGCGGGCCAGCGTGGCCGGCCACTCGATGGGCGCCGCCGTGGCCCTGGAGCTGGCAGTGGCAGCGCCTTGGCGCGTGGCGGGCCTGGCCCTCGTCGGCGCGTCGGCGCGCCTGCGGGTGGCCCCGGCCCTGCTCGACGGCCTCGCCGCCGCGCCCGCGCCCGCCATCGAGCAGCTCGTCGCCACGATGTACCCCACCGCCCCGCAGCTGCGGGCGCCCGCCGCCGCAGAGTATATGCGCTGGCCAGCCACGCTGCGCGCCGACTTCCTGGCCTGCGACGGCTGGGACATCCGCGCGCGGCTGGTCGGCCTGCGTCTGCCCGCACTGGTGCTCTGCGGCGAGGCCGACCAGCTGACCCCGCCTAAGCTCGCGCGCGAGCTCCAGGCGCTGCTCGGCGCCGCGCTCGCCATGCTCCCCGGCGTTGGCCATGTGCCCATGATCGAGGCCCCCGAGGCAACGGCGCATGCACTGAGCGGGTGGCTGGCTACGCTCAGCGGCTAATGGCCCGGAAATCTTCGTAATCTGGGGGCAGAGCATTAGTACCCAGATACCCGCTGCGCTGTGCTATAATCTGCCCACTCTGGTTGGAGCAACTATCGCTCTGTCTCATGCTTATGTCAAACCGGAAGGCAGCGCCTCGCCGGATAGTGATCTATTTGCCCCGCACGCGAAGGAGCCGAGCCGATGAAGCTGACCTGCCTGCAAGAAAACCTGAAGCGCGGCCTGGCCACTGTGAGCCACGCCGTAGCGGGCAAAAGCACGCTACCCGTGCTGTCCAACGTGCTGCTCGCCACCGACGGGGGCCGCCTCAAGCTGGCCGCCACTAACCTGGAGGTCGGCATCACGCACTGGATCGGTGCCCAGGTGCTGGAGGATGGCGCGATCACGGTGCCCGCCAAACTGCTCGTCGATGTGGTCGGGGGCCTGCCAAACGACAAGGTGACGCTCACCTTGGACGCGCGCACCCAGACGCTGAAGGTGGAGTGTGGGCGCTTCACAAGCAACATCAAGGGCATCGAGGCCGACGAGTTCCCCACCATCCCGACGATCGCCGACAAGAGCCCCGCCGCCAGCCTGTCGCCCGATGTGCTGCGCGAGGCGATCGACCAGGTGGCGTTCGCCGCCGCCAGCGACGACTCGCGCCCAGTGCTTGCTGGCGTGCTGGTGCGCCTGCACGATAACCGGCTCTACATGGGCGCCGCCGACGGCTTCCGCCTCGCCACGCGCACCGTGGCCCTGCCCGAGCCTGTGGCCCAGCACGTCGAGTTCATCGTGCCCGCGCGCGCGCTCTCCGAGCTGTCGCGCATCGCCAGCGACGCCAGCGGCCCCGTGACGATCACCGTCACCCCCGGCGGCAGCCAGGTGCTCTTCCACACCGAGAACACCGAGCTCGTCTCACGCCTGATCGACGGCAAGTTCCCCGATGTGGAGCGGATCATCCCCGCGCAGTACGCCACGCGCACCATACTCGACACGGCCGAACTGGCCAAGGCCGTCAAGCTGGCCTCCTACTTCGCCAGCTCCAGCCAGAATGTGGTGAAGCTAACCATGGAGCCCGGCGGCGAGCTTGGCCCCGGCCGCCTGGTGATCAGCTCGAACGCCGCCGAGGTGGGCGACAACACGGGCGAGATCGACGGCATGGTGCAGGGCGAGGGCGGCCAGATCGCGCTGAATGTGAAGTATCTCGCCGAGCTGCTCAGCGCCGTCAAGACCGCGCAGATCGCCCTGGAGACTCAGACGGCCCAAAGCCCCGGCGTGTTCAAGCCGGTGGGCCAGGATGGCTACATCCATATCATTATGCCGATGAGCATCCGGTGACAGGGAGACAAGGAGACAAGGAGACAAGGAGACAGGGAGACACTCATTCGTGCTGAGCGGCGCTCCCGGTCACCGTGTCAGCGCGCCGTCTTCCCTTGTGGAACCCTGCTCCATCGGCTATAATGGGCTAAATCCCGGCAGGAGATCCGTTTTCATGCCCCGCGAT
>JAYUYB010000492.1:0-9136 GCA_043752655.1 Chloroflexota bacterium | reverse complement strand
CGAATGTCGCCGACGTGGCCACCGCGCTCGCTCGCCTCAACCAGCTGCCCGGCCGCGTGCCCGGCGAGGGCGACGAGGAGGCAGGCATGCGCTTCCTGCTCACCCGCATGCCCGGCGCCTACAGGCCGCTCGGCGCAGACGAGGTGATTGCAGTGGCCCACAGCCTGGGCGCCGTGGCTATGCTCGCCCACCCTGGCCGAAGCAAGGGCATCTACGCCGTGCCCGCCGACGACGCCGACATCGAGGCGCTGGTGGAGGCTGGCCTCGATGGCATCGAGCTGTTCTACCCAAGCCACAGCGCCGAGCAGCGCGAGCTCTACGGCATGCTCGCCGCAAAGTATGGCCTGCTCGTCTCCGGCGGCAGCGACAGCCACCATCCTACGCAGCCGCTGGCAAGCGTGGCGCCAGAGCAGGTGCGCGAGCTGCTGGAGCGCCTGGGGGTGGGGTAGACCAAGGCTGGACTGGGCCGCTAGGGGCGGAGGGCGGTCTCGCGGCTAAGGATAGGCAGGCGCAGTAGATGCCGCCCCGCGCTGACTGTCACCCTCGGCCTGAAGCCCACGGCAGGCAGCGCGCTGATCCGCCCAGCCCAGATAGCGTAGACGAGCGGGGTGCTGCTTGGGGAGTTCGGGAAACCCATGAAGCACTCGTTCTGCGTGAGCGGCAGACACTCGGGGTGTATTGTGGTCTGCGCGATCAGGTGGTAATCGCCAAGGCGCAGCCGGAAACTTGGGCCTGCCACCCACCCCTGCCCCATCGCCTGCGTCCCAAGCCACGCGCTGAGCCCGAGGCAGGCAACGAGCGCCGCCAGCAGCAGGAGTGGCGCACCACGCCGGCGCGAATCATGCCACATGCCTGTTGCCCCTGCTCCTCGTGGGCGCCCACAAGGGGCGCCACCACCAAGCTCATTTACTCCAAGATTATAGCTGCTCTCGACCACTGTGGCGAGCTAGCAGCGCCCCTTATGCGTAGGGCGGCAGCCAATCGCCGTGGGCAGCGATCAGATCGTCCACGAGCGCCCAGATCTGGTCGAGGTCCAGCTCGGCGGCGGTGTGGGGGTCGAGCATGGCGGCGTGGTAGATATGCTCGCGCTTGCCAGTGAGGGCCGCCTCCACCGTAAGGGCCTGCACGTTAATATTCGTCTGCATCAGCGCGGCAAGCTGGGGTGGCAGCGCGCCCACGCGGGTGGGCTGCACGCCGTTCTTGTCCACGAGGCACGGCACCTCCACACAGCAGCCGGTGGGCAGGTTGTCGATCAGGCCGTGGTTGGACACATTGCCGTAGATCACCTGCGGCTGCCCGGTCTCCATGGCATGGATGATCAGCGAGCCATACTCGCCCGAGTGGGCCGCACCCTCGCGATGGGCCTCCTCCCAGCGCTGGCGCTGGTAGCTCGCCTGCTGCGGGTCGCGCGGCGCAAGCGCGGCGAGGCGTCGCTCCACCTGCTCCTGCTCGTAGCGCGCAAGGGCCTGGGCGTCGCCGCTGCGCAGCACGGGGCGCATGCCCTCCCAGCCGGCGATCTGATTCTCGCAGCGCGTAATGTACTCGTCTAGGGGGATGTTGAAGCGCTCGATCAGGTCCGGGCGGTCGCGCTTGATAAACCAGGGCGTGTACTCGCTGAAGTGCTCGCTCGACTCGGTCACGAAGTAGCCCAGGCGCCGGAACATCTCGTAGCGCACCTGGTTCCAGGCCGGCGCGCGGCCCTCGTCGTAGATCTGGCGCAGGCGCGGGTAAAGATTCTCGCCGTTGCGCTCGAAGCGGGAGTAGAAGGCCACATGGTTGATGCCGGCGCACTGGTAGTCGATCTCTTCGACAGGGATGCCGAGGTCGTAGGCGAGCTCGCTGGCAGTGTGCTGCACACTGTGGCAGAGGCCCACCGTCTTGATGCGGCTGGCGCGGCTGAGCGCCCAGCAGTTGATCGCCATAGGGTTAACGTACTGCAGGAAGGTGACGTCGGGGCACAACTGCTCCATGTCGTGGCAGATGTCGAGCAGCACGGGGATCGTGCGCAGGCCGCGCATGATCCCGCCGATGCCGAGGGTGTCGCCAATCGTCTGGCGCAGGCCGTAGCGCTTTGGGATCTCGAAGTCGATCACCGTCGAGGGCTTGTAGCCGCCCACCTGGATCATGCAGATCGCGTAGTCGGCGCCGTCGAGCGCCCGCTGTCGGTCGGTGGTCGCCTCGATCGTCGGGCGGGCGCCGAGGCTTGTGGCGAGGGTGTGGGCCACGCGCTCGGAGTCGCTCAGGCGCTCGGCGTCGATGTCGAACAGGCTGAGCGTCGAGCCCGACAGCTCGGGGAAGCTGAGGACATCGCGGATCAGATTGCGCGCGAACACCGTGCTGCCAGCGCCGATAAACGTGATCTTAGCCATCTTAAGGCTCCTTTCGCTCACTCCTAGCAATGGCGCCCGCAGCTCCCGGCCGCCACAGGGGGCTGCGCGACCGAGGGCAATTGTACCACGGCGCGGCCCGCACCCCCCAACCCCGCGCCACGCGATGCGCTACAATAACGTGGGATAAAGCTTAAACAAGGAACGCCTCGTGCATCAGCTGCACTTCGATAACCGCTTCGTCGCCGAGCTGCCCGGCGACCCGAGCGATGAGCTACATCCGCGCCAGGTATATGGCGCAGGCTGGTCGCTGGTGCAGCCCACGCCAGTGCGGGCGCCGCGCCTGCTGGCCCACGCGCCTGAGGTGGCCGCGCTGCTGGAGCTTACGCCCGATGATGTGGCCGCGCCCAGTTTCGCCGAGGTGTTTGGGGGCAACCGGCTGCTGCCGGGGATGCGGCCCTACGCGGCATGCTACGGCGGGCACCAGTTCGGCCAGTGGGCGGGCCAGCTTGGCGATGGCCGGGCCATGAGCCTGGGCGAGATCGTGAACAGCGCAGGCCAGCGCTGGGAGCTCCAGCTTAAAGGCGCCGGGCCAACGCCCTACGCCCGCCGCGCCGACGGCCGCGCCGTGCTGCGCTCGTCGCTGCGCGAGTTCCTGTGCAGCGAGGCCATGCACCACCTGGGTGTGCCCACCACGCGCGCCCTCAGCCTGGTGGCCACGGGCGATTCAGTGGTGCGCGATATGTTCTACGACGGCAACCCGCGCGCCGAGCCGGGCGCCGTGGTCTGCCGCATGGCGCCCTCGTTCATCCGCTTTGGCAGCTTCGAGCTGCCTGCCGCCCGTGGCGACAAGCCGCTGCTGGAGCGCCTGGTAGATTTCACCATCGCCCGCGACTTCCCGGAGCTAGCTGGCGACCCCGCCACGCGCCGCGCCCGCTGGATCACAGAGGTCTGCACGCGCACGGCGCAGATGGTGGCCCACTGGATGCGGGTCGGCTTTGTGCATGGCGTGATGAACACCGACAACATGTCCATCCTCGGGCTCACGATCGACTACGGCCCGTACGGCTGGGTGGACAACTTCGACCCCGACTGGACGCCCAACACCACGGACGCTGCCGGGCGGCGCTATCGCTTTGGCGCGCAGCCCCAGGTGGCGCACTGGAACCTCGCCTGCCTCGCCAACGCCCTGGTGGAGCTGTTCCCCAGCACCGAGCCGCTGGAGCAGGCGCTGGAACAGTACGCCGCCGTGTACAGCGAGGCGAGCCGCGCACACACCGCCGCCAAGCTCGGCCTGCGCCAGCTAGACGACGAGGGCGCGGCGCTGGTGCGCGCGCTCTACACGCTGATGCAGCGCGCCGAGGTGGATATGACGCTGTTCTTCCGAGGCCTCGCGGCGGTGAGCCTGGAGGCACCCACGCTCGCGCCGCTGCGCAAGGCCTTCTACCGCGAGGAGCTGCTGGCCGAGCACGGGGCCGCGTTCGAGCAGTGGCTCGCGCAGTACGCTGCGCTGCTGCGCGCCGACGACCTTGCGCCGGCAGAGCGCCGTGCGCGTATGGACGCCGCGAACCCGCGCTTCGTGCTGCGCAACTATCTGGCCCAGCAAGCCATCGAGCAGCTTGAGCAAGGCGACGACCGCATGCTTCAGCGGCTCCAGGTGGCACTGCGCCGCCCCTACGACGAGCAGCCGGAATACGCCGAGCTCGCCGCAAAGCGCCCCGACTGGGCGCGCCACCGGGCGGGGTGCTCGATGCTGTCGTGTAGCTCGTGAGCGGGACGGTGGACGGTGCCGGGTAGGTGACGGTGAACGATGGACGGTGCCCGAAGGCAGGCCATACCGTCTACCGTCTACCGTCTACCGTCTACCGTCTACCGTCTACCGTCTACCGTCTGCCGCTGCCGCACCTCCAGCCAGGCGAAGACCGCGCGCCAGCCGCCGAGCAGCAGCAGGCCCACGATGAAGGTCACCACGTAGAAGCTCCACGGGCTAAAGCGGCCAAGCAGCAGCGCGCGGAGCAGCGCACCGGCCAGCAGGGCGGGCAGCCAGGCGATGGCGGTGGTGCGCAGCATCGGGGCCAGGCCACGCGTGGCGGCGGGGCGGAAGGCGCCCAGCCAGGGGGCCACGGCCAGCCAGCCGACAATGAAAGGTGCGGCGGTGCGCAGCGTCTCGCCCACGGCGGCAAGGCCGGTCGCCACGCCGTGGCTGCCGCGCCCCATCACCGCGAACGCGATCAGCGCGGCCACGTCGCCAGCGAGCAGGAGCGTTGTACGAGGGGTGCTATCGTTCAGTCTCATGGTGTCTTTCCTTACTACCGCTCACGGGGAACATAGGAGAACGCGACGTCACGGTACAGCAGGCGATAGTTAGCCCGCAGCGCGGCGATAAACTCAGGCGACCAGCGACGGTACGGGTCGATTGCATACTCGGTGGCGTCGAAATGGAGCAGGATCAGGTCGAAGCGGCGCTCCTCGACCTCGCGCAGCAGGCCGCGCTGATCCCACAGGCCGCTGTCGGCGGCCGGCCCCATCGTGGCCGGGTCGTCGTAGCGTGGCTCCTTGCCGGCCAGCAGCAGCAGGCTTACATCGTCGCTGAGCACCTCGCCGGGCTGGCTCGCGATCAGCGTCACGAAGCGCTGCCAATCGTCGCGGGCCGGGTCGAACTCACCGCCGTACCACGCCGGGCGCTGCACATAGCTCACGCCCTGGGCTAGCAGCAGCCCTGCGGCCAGCAGCGCGCCAGCTGCGTGCAGCGGGCGGGTCGAACCCCGCTTGTCGCCCTGGTGCTCGGCCGCCGCAAGCAGTCGCCCCGCCACAGCGCAGCCGCCGAGCGTGAGCGCCAGGGTTGGCTCCAGCAGGTGGTTGTGGTGCGAGCCGATGGTGCCAGCGCCAATCAGGGTTGCGGTGCCAAGGCCAGCGTAAAGCAGCGGCAGCAGCCAGGTGGGGCTTGGGCGACGCCGCAACGCCTGGACGGCCCAGGCCGTCAGGGGCAGCCCAATCAGGCAGAGCGCCAGCAACGGCCAGGCCCACAGCAGCAGGCCGAGGTAGCGCAGAAAGCGTGTGAACGTCCACCACGCGGGCGGGTGCAGCCCCCAGACGTGGAAGCTATACTGGCCGGCGCTTGTTATGTCGAGTAAAAACCAGGCCAAACCCACCGCCAGCGCGTAGCTAAGGCCAAACACGAGCAGCGGACGGTGCGCGTCAACCAGGCGCCGCAGCCAGTGTTGCCCAGTAACCTCGCCTGTTGCGCTGAAGAGCAGCGTAAGGCCGACGGCAAGCGGGGCGGCGATATAGGTCTGCTTAGTAAAGAAAGCCGCAGCAAAGAGCAGGGCGGCGCCGACAAGCAGCAGCAAGCGCCGCGCATCGCTGTGGGGCTGGCTGGCTTCCTGGCGTGTGAGAAAGCGTGTGGCGCAGAGCAGGCCGGCGGCGGTGAGGGCGAGGGCGAGCGGGTCGGGCTTGATGCGGGTAGCCCAGAGCTGGACGGGCGGGGCGGCCAGGAGCAGCGCGGCAGCGAGCAGACCGACAAACGGGCTACCACTGCTCTGCCAGGCTGTCAGGCCGAGCAGGGCGGCGGCGGCGAGCATGGCGCCAAGCGAGATCAGGCGCCCTGCACGAAAGAGCGGTTGCGTGTCGCTTTGGGCAAGCGCCTCGGCGCCAGCAAGGGCGTAGGCGTGGAGCGGCGGGTAGGGCGCGCCAACGACTCTGTCGAGCTGGAGCGGCTGGTAGAGCGGCTCGCCGCGCAGGATCAGCCGGGCCTCGTACAGCAGCGTGCCCTCCTGTCCGTCAAGCGGGCCGCGCTGGGCCAGGCTGGCTGCGGTGTGCCCTGCGAAGCGCCAGACGTGCCACGCGCCCACGGCGAGCGCACCGACCAGAATGATCATGCTCAGAGCACGTCCGGATTGGCTCATGTGGTGTCACTGTGTCTCACACTATCGCTCCTTGTCTCCCCGTCTCCTTGTCTCCCTGTCTCACCGTCACCCTGTCACCTCACCGCCCCTGGCCTCCTGAAGCTCGTTGAGCAGCAGCTGCTGCTGCCAGTTACTGAGGCGCAGGCGCAGGGCGAGGGTTGCGGCGATATTCCAGATAATCGCGTTGCCGAGCGCCGGGTCGTCCTCGGCGAGCGCGCGCAGCCTGTCGCGGCGCAGCACCAGCAGCACGGCGCCGTCCTCGCCGGCACGGAGGGCCGCGCTGCGGCGGCCGCCGTCGAGCAGGGCCATCTCGCCCGTCACCTGGCCGCGTAGCACCGTGGTAAGCTGGCGCGGGAGCGTCTCGTCGTCGCGGCCAGGCTCCGTCCAGACCTCCACGGCGCCATCCTGCACAATGTAGAGGTCGGTACACTCCTCGTTGGCGGGGCCGATCAGGTCGCCGCGCCGGTAGACGCGCAGGCGGCACTGAGCGGCCAGGCGCGTGCGCTGGGCCAGGCTCATGCCGCTGCCGATATCGGAGTGAGCCAGAAACTCGGCGGCGCGCGTCACCACCTCGTCGGGGTTCGAGGAGTCATCGAGCTGGGTGGTGACGACGGGCAGCCCGAGGTAGGAGGCGATGGCGCGGCGGGTGAACATGGGCGTCTCGAAGTGGGGCCAGTGGCCGGCCTTGGGGACAATGCGCAGATCGACGCCGCGCCACTCGTCGGCCACCACGCCGGCGTCGCGTAGCGGGACGGTGTTATCCTCGGCGCCCCAGATCACCAGGCCGGGGGTGGCGAGCTGGCCAAGGCGGCCGCGCAAGTCGCTGTGGCGCATGGCCCAGTAGCACTCGGCGCGGACGCGGCCCTCATCGGGGCGGCGGGCGTCGGCGCGCAGGCGCTCGTAGTCGGCCTGGCTGATCTCGGTGCGCTCGGCGAACGAGGCGGGGCGCATAATGCGGTCGGTGATGCGCAGCACCGAGGGCTCGATGACCGCGACAAAGCGGTTCGCGATCGGGAAGCGCTCCAGCATCGTGATCGGCGAGATCACGGCGTTGATGTAGGTGCTGAGCTGCCCGCTGATCGTGGGGCAGAGCAGCACCATGCGATCCACCAGCTGGGGGTAGCGCAGCGCCAGGGCGACGCTGATCATGCCGCCCATGGAGTGGCCGACGAGCACAGCGGGGCTGTCGGTGAGCTCCTGGAGCAGCTTCGCCAGCAGCTCGACGTAGCGCACAATCGTGGTGCGCTCGGGTAGGCGCTCGGAGTTGCCGTAGCCCGGCAGATCCACGGCCACGCAGCGGAAGCGCCGCGCCAGCAGCGGCAGCAGCGGCGAGAGCGCGTACCAGGAGCTCGACCAGCCGTGGATGCAGAGCGCCACCTGGCCCGTGCGCGGCCCCTCCTCACGCGCGTAGACGCGCACTCCATCGATCTGATATGTTGCCATTAGCTTCCCATGTGGTACGTCTCGCCCTTATTATAGCGCGTTGGCGCCGCCATGCCGGGCCTCACACGGGGTATAATGTGCCCGCGCAGCCAATAACCCAACGAGGAGACCCGCATGGAACTCGGCTTGATCGGCCTGGGCCGCATGGGCGCGAATATGGCCGTGCGCCTGATTCAGGGCGGCCACCGCGTGGTGGTTCATAATCGCACCTTCGAGAAGGCCCAGGAGCTGGCCGACCAGCACGGCGCCGTGCCCGCCCGCAGCATCGAGGAGCTGGTGGCCGCTCTCCCGTCACCCCGCGTGGTCTGGCTGATGCTCCCCGCCGGCAAGGCCACCGACGATACGATCGCCACTGTTACGCCCCTGCTCCAGCCCGGCGACATCCTGGTGGACGGCGCCAACAACAACTATAAGGTTAGCATCGCCCACGGCGAGCAGCTGGCTGCCCACGGCATCCAGTTCGCCGACGCCGGCGTGAGCGGCGGGATCTGGGGCCTCAAGGTCGGCTACTGCACCATGGTCGGCGCCGAGCCTGCCACCTTCGCCCAGATCGAGCCGCTGCTTAAAACCCTCGCTCCCCCCGACGGCTACCTCCACTGTGGCCCGTTTGGCGCCGGCCACTTCGTGAAGATGATCCATAACGGCATTGAGTACGGCATGATGCAGGCCTACGCCGAGGGCTTTGAGATCCTTGAGAAGTCGCGCTACGACTTCGACCTCCAGAAGATCAGCCACCTCTGGAACCAGGGCAGCGTGGTGCGCTCCTGGCTGCTGGAGCTGGCCGAGCGCGCCTTTGAGGACGACGCCGACCTGAGCGCGATCCGCGGCTATGTGGAGGATAGCGGCGAGGGCCGCTGGACGGTCCAGGAGGCGATCGACCTCGATGTGCCAGCCCCAATTATCACGCTCTCGCTCCAGACACGCTTCCGCTCCCGCCAGGACGACAGCTTCGGCGCTAAGGTGCTCGCCGCCCTGCGCAACCAGTTCGGCGGCCACGCGGTGAAGAAGGCGGAGTAGATGGAGACCACAACCCTCGATAACCCGCTCCGCTCCGGCCTGCGCCTTGGCCGCACCCCCGAGCCCTACACCATGGTGATCTTCGGGGCCACGGGCGACCTCACAAGCCGCAAGCTCGTACCGGCGCTCTACAACCTCGCCCGCGAGCGCCGCCTGCCTGGCGGATTCTCGGTGGTGGGCTTCGCCCGCCGCGAGTGGGACGACGCCTTCTTTCGCCAGACTTTGCTCGATGGCGTGAATGCCAACTCGCGTAGCGGCGCTGTGGAGCCCGCGCTCTGGGAGAGCTTCGCCCAGGGCATCTTCTACCATCGCGGCAGCTTCGACGAGCCCGCCGCCTACGCCGCCCTCGCCGAGCAGCTCGCCAAGATCGACGCCGAGCGCGGCACCGGCGGCAACCGCGTCTTCTACCTCGCCACGCCCCCAGAATCCTACCCCGAGATTATC
>JAYUYB010000491.1:0-9210 GCA_043752655.1 Chloroflexota bacterium | reverse complement strand
GGCTTTGCCTACAGCGTCGAGCCAGCGCCCGAGGAGCAGCGCGCAGCGGGTGAGAGCTCCCCAACCAGCGCTTGACGCCTACACGTAAACGTGTTACTGTGAGCTAGATGCTCATTCCCAAGCGCACACCGCCGCGCTACCATGCCCGATCAGCTATTAGCTATCGGCTATCGGCTATCGGCTTGACCCTGAGGAGCACGAGCAGCATCGTGCTCTTTCTTTCGCCGTGCTTATCCTTTTACGTGTGGAACAAGCCATGGCCTTCCAACCTGCCAGCACATGCGCGGAGCTTCACCGGCTGTATCTTGAGGATGGGCTTGGCGTGGTAGCGGTGGGGCGGCGGCTGGGCTGCAGCGCCGCCACGATCTCAAACTGGCTGCGGCGCTGCGGCATCCCAACGCGCTCGGGGCGCTTTCAGGCCCGTGCGGTCTCGCGGGCGCTGCTAGAGCAGCTTTACAGCGTGGAGCAGCTGCCGCTCCAGGCGATCGCGCAGCGCATGGGCGTGAGCGTCGGCACCATCAATAATCGGCGGAGGGCCTACGGCATCCCGAAACGCGGTCTCAAAACTTACATCAGCGGGGGGCGCGGCCCTGAGCTGGGGCCACCCGAGCCATGATCAGAAAACTCTTTGCACTTTAAGGGTACAGGATCCCCCTCTAGCTCTTAGCAGCGCGGGAATATGCGGGCGATGTGTTGACCATTGCGGGCACGTGTGCTAGAATATGCGCGAAATCGCCCCATATCGTATGATGCACCCTCGTTCCTGCCCAGATGGGCATAGTGAGGAAGGACAGTTCATGGCGGAGCCGGAAAGCATCCTGCAGCTTGGCATCGAGGCCGCGCGCGAGAACAAAAAAGAGGAGGCGCGTCAACTCTTCCGCCTGTTAACCCGCCAGGAGCCCGATAACGTTCAGGGCTGGCTCTGGCTAGCCGGCGTCGCTGAGAATCGCGAGGAGCGTCAGGGCGCCCTCGAGCGCGTGCTAGCGCTTGAGCCCACAAACGAGATGGCGTACAAGGGGCTCCAGGCCCTTGGTGCGCTCCCACTCGCCGCTGTCGCCCCGGCGCCTACGCTGGTCGCCCCGTCCGCTGCGATCCGCGCCCCGGCGCCCGCCGTAGACGCCGACCCGTTCGATCTGGACGACGACCCGTTCGCGGAGCTCGACAATCTCTCCGACGTGATGGCCGCCGACACCGCTGGCCCGGTGCGGCGCGCGGAGCTGCCGCCTACCACGCTGACGGATGCTGGCACAAGCGTCGCTGTGGGTACAGCAGCGGCCAGCAGCGCCGCCGCATCAGCCCGCCGCGCCGAGTCGAGCGCCCGCAGCGCCTCGGCCAGCCAGCGCAACAGCCGCAACACTTCCCGCCTAGACGATGAGACCGAGCCGCCGCGCCAGGGCCTCAGCCCGCTGCTCCTGCTGCTGCTCTTTCTGATTGGCCTGGCGCTGATCGGCTTCCTGATAAACGGCATCTTCCCGAATCTCTTTGGCGGTAATCAGGTTGCTCAGAGCGACTCCGCCGCCACGGCGGCCGCACTCACCGCCGAGGCTGGCCTCGCCCCCACCACAGATCCGCTTGGCGGCGGCGTAGGTACGGCGCAGCCCGGCGGCGGCGTGGACCCGAACGCCACTGCGGACCCGAACGCCACCCCGGCCCCCGTGGACCCGAACGCCACTCCGGCCCCCGTGGACCCGAACGCCACCCCGGCCCCCGACACAGGCGGCACCAGTGACCCGAACGCCGGTGGCGGCACCCCGCCCACGCAGTCGATTGATGTGAGCGGTGCGAACCCGGCGATCATCCCGGCCAACACGCCGCTTACGGGCGATGGCTGGATCTATGACTTCCCTCAGGCCACCTACGCCGCCTCGATTATCGGCAATCTGGGCCAGTTTACGCCCACTAATGGCCGCTTCGTGGTCGTGCTTATCCACGCGATCAACACCGGCGGCGCTCCTCAGGCTATCCCTGGTAACTTCTTCGTCCTGAAAGACGCCCAGGGCCGGGTCTGGGAGGCGCGCCCGGAAGTCTCCGACGCCTATGTGGTGCCTGGCGTCAACGCCGACCAGACCCAGAACACACCCATCTCGCCTGATGGGAACTACCGCAGTGTGGCGCTGGTTTTTGATGTCGCCCCCGACGCGACCGACCTGGTCTTCTTTGCGCGCAGCAACCAGACCCAGGGCTGGATCGTGATCCGCAGTGTCTAGGGCGGCGTCCGAGTCGCTCTGATGGCTGGTACGGGCGCCCACAGGGGCGCCCAAGAGTTGTAAGGGCGTCCCTCGGGGGCGCCCAGCGAGCACCCCGTGAGCCAGGCCAGCCACCCCTCCGCGTCAAGCCCTGATCAGCTGCTCAAGCTGGGCGTTACTGCTGCGCAAAACGGCAATCGCCAGGCGGCGCGCGCGCTCTTCATCGCTCTCGCTCGTGAGTACCCCGATGATGTGCGGATCTGGGTTGGCCTGGCTGGTGTCGCGGCCTCGCGCAACGAGCAGCGCGAGGCGCTGGAGCGCGTTGTCGCCCTCGACCCTGGCAACCAGCGTACGCGCGACGCGCTGCTGCGCGTTGCCGCCCTCACTGACCCGCGCACCACCCAGGTGCTCCCCGAGCGCATGGCGGTTGCGCGCACCCCTGTTGCAGGCGAGGCCGCGGCCGAGCAGGCCGCCTCAGCGCTTGCGCCCACGCCACTAACCCCGGCGAGCGACGACCCGGCCCCCCCGCGGGCGACGTTCCCCCTGCTGAATCTGATCGCGCTAGGCCTGATTCTGTTGCTGCTCGTCACCCTCGGCGTGATCCTTGGCCGCGCGCTGCTCGGCGAGCAGCGCAGCGCCACTGCACTCACCGCCACGCCCGCGCTTATCCTCCAGCCCGCCCCTATGGGCCAGGGCGCTACCACGCCCGCTGCCAGCACGCTCGCAACCCCGGCGCAACCCGTAGCCACCGCGCCAAGCGCCCCTGACGCGCCGACCCCCGTCGCCAGCGCTGCATCGCCCACGCCGCCGCTTTTTACCACGGCCTCAGCGCAGCAAAGTGTGGCTACCACGGCGCCTGCCCCAGGCCAGAGCCTGATCCTGCCGCTGGGCACGCCGATCGACTACGACGGCTGGACCGCAGTGCTCGTGCGTCCCGACTATGCCCTGCCCCTCGACGGCGCCATCGGCGACCTGCAGCCCACCGGGCAGTTTGTGCTTACGGTAGTGTCGGTGAGCAACAATAGCCCCACACCGCGTGTCATCCCCCCCGATCTCTTCGTGCTCGTGGACAGCGCGGGCCGCAGCTTCATACCCGTGCCTGGCGCCTCCAGCGCCTATCTTGCGCTTTACGAGCGCGGCCAGCGCGGCGACCTGGCCCTCGAAGACGGCTTCGAGCCGGTTGTGGGCCTGTTCAGCGTGCCGATCATCTTCGATGTCCCCCTCGATGCCACCGGCCTGCTGCTCACCGTCCGTGGCGCCGGCCCCGCCGGCTGGCCTGTCGGCGAGACTGTCCCCGTCTCCGCCCCTGCTGGCCCGTAACCTCATCCACGCTCGGCGCGTCACCTTTTGCCATCCCTGGCGGTATATAGTCGTAGGGCCAAACGGCCCGTGCGCTCACCAGCCTACCGCCAGGGGGAATCCGTGCGCCTGCGACAATCTCGCCTGCGGCTGCTCGCCGCCTTTCTGCTCACGCTTGTGGCGCTCCCGGCCCCGGTCACGCTCGCCCAAGGCGCGGGCGTGCTGATCAACGAGTTTATGCCGGCCCCGGCCACGCCTGCGCCAGAGTGGGTGGAGCTGCTCAACACAGGATCGGCGACCGTCGATCTGAGCGGCTGGCGGCTCGACGATGATCTGCCGACGAATACGGGGCGGACCATCCTCCCAGCTGGGTCGCTCATCGCGCCCGGCGCGCTGCTGGTCGTTGATCTAAGCGGTATCCTCAATAACAGCGGCGATACCGTGCAGCTGATTGCGCCTGGCGAGCTGGTGATCGACGCCTACACCTATCCGTCTGCCACAACGAATAGTAGCTTCGCCCGCCACCCCGACGGCGGCGCAGCCTGGGCGAGCGGCCCACCTACCCGTGGCCAGCTCAACGACCCGCCCGTAGCAACGCTCACAGCTACCCCCACCTTCTCGCCAACACCCTCTGCTACTAGTACGGCTGTGGTAAACGCTTCGGCGACACCTAGTGCCACGCCGACCGAGACGGTGACAGCAGCTGCCACGCCGACTATGCTTTCGCTCCCATCCAGCACCTCTACCGCGAGCGCGACAGCCACAAGCACGGCCTCGGCGACCGTTACCGCGAGCGCGACAGCCACACGCACAGCCACTACGACTGCCATCGCGACCGCGACGCACACGGCCACCGCGACAGCCACGAGCACAGCCCCGGCGACCGTTACCGCGACCGCGACACGCACGGCCACCGTGACCGCGACCGGGACGGCGACACGCACGGCCACCGTGACAGCCACCGCGACTGCGACCGGGACGGCGACACGCACGGCTACTATGACCGCGACCGGGACGGCGACACGCACAGCCACCGCGACCACAACCGCCACCCGCACGGCAACCGCGACGCCGGAGCCTGGCCCTGCGGGCATCCTGCTCAACGAGATCGCCGCGAGCGCCGAGCCAGAGTGGATCGAGCTGGCGAACACAACAGGGCACGCCGTAAGCCTGCGTGGCTGGCAGCTGATCCGTAGCTCGGCCACCCAGACTGTGACACGTGCGCTGGGTGACATTCTGATGGAGCCCGATGGCTTTGCCGTGATCGAGCTGGCGACGGGGACGCTGCTAAATAGCGGCGCCACGCTGAGCCTGCACGATGCGACCGGGGCGCGTATTGATGGCCCGCTCACCTACCCGGCCCTCGACGCCGACATGGTCTACGCCCGTACCAGCGATGGCGTAGGTTGGGCCGACGACTACCCGCCCTCGCCGGGTGCCCCCAATCTCCCACGCCCAAGCCCGACGCCCACAGCGACTCTGGAGCCAACCGAGGCCGTTGAGCCAAGCCCGACCCGCACCCCAAGCCCGACCCGCACCCTGACACCAACGCGGGAGCCGACGAGCACGCGGGAGCCGACGAGCACCCGCACGCCATCCCCAACCCGGCAGCCATCGGCAACCAGAGTGAGCGCATCGCCAGCGGCCCAGAGCGGCTCACGGCCTGGTTCCGCCACCACCACTCCCGCTCCTAGCTTTGCAGCGGGCGCCCTGCTGATCAGCGAGGTGTTGCCTGCCCCAGCTACAGCATTTGAGCGCGAGTGGGTGGAGCTGTACAACCCCGGCGTGGCGCCTGTGGCGCTGGCGGGTTGGCGCCTCGACGACTCGGTGGATGGCGGCGGCCAGCCCCTTGATGAGATAGCGCTCAGTCCGGGCGCCTATCTGGTGGTGGAGATCGCGCGGCCCATCCTCAACAATAGCGGCGACACGGCGCGGCTGCTTGGGCCGGATGGCGGGCTGGTAGATGCGGTGAGCTTTGAGCAGCTCCCGCCTGATCGCAGCCTTAGCCGCGACGCGCAGACAGGCGCCTGGATCAGCGATACGCTCCCCTCGCCTGGCGCAGCCTATGAGCGACCTGCGCCATCAACCTCGCCACTCGCGGACGACCAAGGCAGCGCAGCGATTGCGTCAGCGCTCCCTGTGTCGTCGGCAGCAACGGGGCTGGAAGTAGCGGCAGCGAAGGCCTCGCCGACACCAGCAAGGCTACCCCAAGCCGCCGGAGGCGTTCTCGCGCAAGCGCTGCCACGCGCTAACGGGCCACGCGGCCAGCCATACGCTCTGGCGACGGCTACGCCGTTCGTGCCGCCTCTGGCGGTTCAGGCGCAGGCGCCCGCGCCAGCGAACGATGGCCCCGTGCTGCCGTGGTGGCTCGCCCTTGTCGGCCTTGGGCTGATCACGCTTGCCTGCGCGCTACTTGTGACGGATCGCGCTGCGATTGTGCCGGAAGTCGCGGAGGATGGTGTGCTATAATTATTCGTACACATTGCTGGTGAGCCGCAACGCTGCGTATGCGGCCTGGAGCCGATGAAAGGAGGCCAGTGATGGCCGATCTACAAACCCTGATTCGGGAAAGCCTGGGCCAGAACCGCTGGGGCATGCTCGGCAACCAAGGCTATGTGCTTGGCATCGATCTTGGCAGCTATGGCCTCCGCGCTGCCCTCGCAGACCTTCAGCACCATACCTTTACGAGCGTGCATGCAGAGCTTGGCGGCGACGCGCCCGACGAGGTCGTAGCGCGTGCGATCAGCCTGGCAGGCGATTTGCTCAAGAGCGCTGGTGTTACGACCGACAGGCTGGTGCGCGTGGGCGTGGGCTTCAACGGCCCCGTGGACCTGCACTTCGGCACGGCGCGCCTTTCGCCGCGTATGCCAGACTGGGAGAACTACCCGCTCCAGGAGCGCTTCGAGCAGGCCTTCGACGCCGTGACCCTGATCGACAACGATGCGAACCTGATCGCACTTGGCGAGGCCACTTTTGGCGTTGGGCAGGGTCGCCAGCATCTCTTCTACCTGCATCTGAGCAGCGGTGTGGGCGGCGGGCTCGTGCTGAACGGGCGGCTGTACCACGGCGCCACCTCCACCGCCGGCGAGATCGGGCACGCGGTTGTCGGCCAGGGCTGGGACGGCACCGGCCAGCCTGAGACGCTCGAAGAGCTGGTCTCGATCTCGGGCATGCTCCGGCGCGCCAGCAAGTACGGCCTGAACACCGATAATCTGGAGGAGATCTTTGGGGCGAGCCCGGCGGGCCAGCGTGTGGTGCAGGAGACCGTCGATCTGCTTGCGGTGCGCTGCGCCCAGACGGTCGCGCTGATCGACCCGGAGATGATCGTGCTGGGTGGGATTGTGGTGCGTATCGGCGGCGAGCGCTTCGTGCGCGCTATTGGCGAGAAGGTCAATACCTTCATCCATCCGCAGTTTGCCCGCCCCCTCCCAGTCGTTGCATCGGTGCTTGGCGCCGATAGCGTCACCGCCGGCGCCCTTGCCCTCGCCCTCGATAGTCTGTCCGATTAGCAGGTCAACCCTGCTCGTGGCTGGTTTTGTGTTATAATACGCATAGTTTTTGCGACAGCAAGCAGAGAGGCATGTTCCTCTCTGCTTCATGCTGCTTTAGTGGGGAGCTATGGACGCGAAACTGATCACCTTTGGGGAAACCTCACTCGACCGCCTGCTCCAGTGGTTGCGCTCGTCTGGCGAGCCAAAAGATATCAAAGAGCTGCTGCGGCAATATCTTGAGATTCTTAGCAAGTCGGTGATGGAGGAGTCAGAATGACCGCCGCTCCAAGTATAGTATCCGCCGAGCAGCAGCTCGCCGACGAGATTTATGAGCTGATGCTCGCCCAAGGCGCGCTGTTTGCCACAGACACGCCCATCCGGCAGTCGCTCACAAATCTGGCCGATTTTCTCGCCGCGCGCCACAAGCGCGAGCGTGCCGCTATGAGCGCTGCCATCAGTGCGGCTCTGGGGGCGGATGAGCGCTTCAGCCGCGAGGAAGTGGGCAGCGAAGTGCGCTTCGTCACCTCGCGCCAGGGCCTGTATGTGGCGCGCCACGAGGTCGACACGCACAGCTTCAAGCAGCGCCTGCACGAGCCCGACCACCCGCTCCCGATCGACGATATTAGCGTGGTGGTCTCCACCTCGCGCCCAGCGATTACAGCGGCTGAGCCGGTGTTTATCTCGGACTATTGGCAGATGCAGGCGGCCAGCGCGCCCGAGATCGGCGAGGAGCCGGTGGCGGTCGAGATGTCGCCCGTGGCAGCGCCGGAGCCCGAGCCAGTGCTGGCCGAGGCTGCGACTGCACCCGAGCTTGTTGTGGCTGCCCCGGAGCCCGCTCTGGCGCCGCCCGTTGTGGAGAAGTCTGCCGCAGCTGCCCCGGTGCCGCTGGTGGTGGAGGCCCCCGCGCCTGCGCCCGCTGTGGTAGAAAAGCCTGCTGCCAAGCCTGCACCAGTGGCGCCCGCGCCCGTAGCGCCCACGCCTGTGGCGCCTGTGCCTGCGCCCGCCCCAGTGCGGCCCGCCCCAGTGCGGCCCGCCATCGAGCGTGGGACGATCTTTACCCTGCCAGACGGCACGCCGCTTGACCTGCGGCGCGGTGTGCCCGCGCTGCTTGAGGAGCACGGCGACAAGCTGGCCGCTATCCTGGCGGACAAGCTTGAGCACGACCCGATGCGCCGCATCGTGAGCTTTGGGCGCAAGCGCTACCCCGATGCCAACGTCGCCAGCCTGGGCAAGAACGATCTGCGCAAGATCCGAGACTACCTGATCGAGCGCGGCGAGCCGCTGCTCGATACTGAGCTGATCGCAGATGTGTACTATCATAACCCGCGTCAGTCCGACTACGAGGCGTTTCGCTTCTCGCTCAACTACCGGCTGAACCGCGAGAAGGACTTCGAGTTTGTCGGCGTTGAGGGCGCCTACCTCTGGTCGACCAAAGGCATGCCCCCGATTGGCGGTAAGCGTGTGAAGGCCGCCGAGATGGGCCAGATCACCTCGTATCTTGTGGAGGGCTACGACGATACTACGGTTGAGCCAGGCGCCGAGTCCGGTGCCTCGGTCGGCTCTGCCAGCCACTTGCTTCGCTTCTTCGAGTGGGAGTACGGCGTGCTGCCGCTTGATGCCAACCTGGCCGCACTGCTGCCTGGCCCGGTGCTGCCCGAGCAGCGCACCGCCGTGTTGCGCTTCGAGTCGCCCCAGCACTTCACCACCTATCTCGGTGAACTGCGCTACCCGGTGGGCAACCGTGGCGGCTGGCTGCAGGGGCTCGATGAGTTCTTCCGCGAGCATCTGGTGCCCGGCGCCAAGATTACCATCGCCCGCACCAGCGAGACGAACCTGTTCCACATCAGCTATGTCGAGGCGCCCGAGGCCAGCGACCGTATCCTGACCCACGACGACAAGAAGAACAAGCTGGGCTTCACGAACGTTACCTTCTTCTGTGAGGTAGACCCGGAGAAGCTGCCCAGCCAGAGTCGCTACGGGCGCCTGAATCGCCTGAAATCCTTCCCCATGGGCGAGCGGCGCAAGGCCGAGCTGATGCTTGCGCACGTGGCTGAGACCATGGGCGATCAGGTGGGTACGCGCAGCGAGCCGCGCTACACGATCAGCATGGACGATCTGCTGATGGGATTTAACGTGCTGCGGCCCGGCTCGGAGGCCCTGCTGAAGCACCTGATCGAGAGCGGTGAGGAGTTCAGCGCCGACGAGACTACCCCCAGCCTGATCAGCTACACCCC
>JAYUYB010000490.1:0-3804 GCA_043752655.1 Chloroflexota bacterium | reverse complement strand
CCCCACTTGCCAGGAGTGTGCCAACCGGCGCTACCCCAATCCCAAGCTTCATCTCGGTTTTCGGGGTAGAGGCCACAGCGACCGCGTGGGCCGCCATGATCGCGATGTCGTCGGCGCTGGGGTGGGCCACGTGGGCGGCGAGGGCGGGCACCTCGAACAGGCCAGCGTCGCGGGCCAGGGCTACAGGCGTCTTGCCGTGGGCGGCGAGGCTCTGGGCAACTTGTGCGGCCGTCTCGGAGAGGTGAATGTGGATACCGCTGCCGATCTGGCGTGCGGCCACGGATACGCGGGCGAGGAAGTCCGGGGTGCAGGTGTAGGGTGAGTGGGGGCCAAGCCAGGCGCTGATGCGCCCATCCGCGGCGCCGTGCCAGCGCTCTACGAACTGAACGCTGCGGGCGAGGCTGCGCTCCTCGTCGGGGCCGCTAAAGATGGCCCAGGCCAGGTTGGCGCGCACGCCACTCTCCGTCACAGCGCGGGCAACTTCGTCCATGGCAAAGTAGTGGTCGGCCACTGAGGTGACACCGGCCTCGATCATCTCGGCCAGCCCGAGCAGCGCGCCCCAATAGACATCCTCGTCGGAGAGGTTAGTCTCCATCGGCCAGATATAATCGTTGAACCACGTCTCGACAGGTACATCTTCTACCACGCCACGAAACAGGTTCATGGCCATGTGCGCGTGGGCGTTGACGAAACCGGGGATGGCGAGCATTCCGCGTGCGCTGAGGGTTGTTGTGGCGAGGCCGGGGCTTATGGTTGGGGCGATGGCGGCGATGCGGCCCTCGGCCACTGCGATGCAGTGGCGTGGGAGCACCGTGGCGCGCTGACCCTCAAGCTGGAGCACGTCGGCGCCGGTGATCAGAAGATCGTACATTGGTTGGTGCCGCTGGTCTGCGTCGGTGAGCCTATTGTAGATGAAGCGGCTTCACCTCGCAAGCGGCTGTGGCGGCACCGTCCACCGTCCACCGTCCACCGTCTAGCTTACACCTCGCCACGGGCGATGCGCAGCACCTCCTCGCAGGCGCGCAGGGTGGCGATGCGGGCCCAGCCAAGCGAGGCGTTGGGGCCGATCGCGATCAGCAGCAACAGATCGTGCATGGTTGCCATAATGATGCTCTGATCGTGACCCTCGTGAATCACCAGGTGGCCTGGCGCCTGCTGCCCCAGGTTGCGCCCGATCTCGGCCAGGGCCAGGGTGTTACCTGCCGCCAGCGCAGCCACCACGGTGACGTTGATGTCGCGACGGCGACTCCAGTGGGTGAGCACGATTCCGCTGATGTCGGCCAGCAGGGCGCACTGAACGTCCGGCTCTAAGGCCAGATCTTTGAGCGCCTGGCGCATGGCGTTGATCTGCTGCTCCGAGTAGTAGCGCTCGCCTGGCCCATGGCTGAGCGGCGTGAGGCGCATGGCAACAGGCGCGCCCTGCTCCACCGTCTGGAGCGGCCCGGTCTGCTTCTTAGCACGCAGAGCCGCGAGACGCTGGCCGAGCGGGCCGCCCTGCTGGGCGCTGGAGTTGCTGGTTGGCACGGGCGTAGCCACAACAGGGGTGGGTGTGGGGGCGTCGCTGCGCTGCGAGGGCCGCGGCAGCAGCTTGATCGGGTCGAGCAGAAGATCTACGGCCAGGCGCATGCGCTCGTGGGAGACCGGCTTCCCCAGCAGGCAGTCGATCTTCAGCTGGGCGGCGCGGGCGGGCGTCAGATCCTCGGGGCTCACCGTGAATACGATCACGGCGGTGGTTGGATCCAGCTCCCGCACGCGCTGCACCAGGTCGAGGCCGTTCATGCCGGGCATGCGGATATCGGTAAAGAGTAGATCCACCGGGTGCCGCGCGATATACAGCAGCGCGGCCTCGGCCGACGAGACGGCAAAGACCTCGTAGGGCGAGTCTTCGGTAAGGGCTAAACTTACGAGACGCCGAATGTTCGGGTCATCATCGACGACCAGAATGCGCTTCACCATCGCTTAGCTCCCCGCCGTGTCGTCGCCCCCCCGAACGATGCTCACGGCGACCTAGTGTGTGTCTGTGTAGTATAACGCAAACTCGCTACGATCTTTCAAAGGTTGATAAAAAATTAAGAAGGCGCCCACGAGGGGCGCCGCCTGCGGGTATCATCGGAGGGCGATGTGCAGCTCCTTGAGCTGGCGCTCGTCGACCGTGGAGGGCGCGTTGGTCATCAGGTCCACGGCCTGCTGAGTTTTGGGGAAGGCCATCACCTCGCGGATCGTGCTCTCGTCGGCCAGGATCATCACGATGCGGTCGATGCCAGGGGCGATACCACCGTGGGGCGGGGCGCCGTACTCGAAGGCCTCGAGCATGTGGCCAAACTGGGCCAGCGCCGTCTCCTGGCTAATGCCGAGCAGGTCGAAGAGCTTCTGCTGCACATCGCGGCGGTGGATGCGGATGCTGCCGCCGCCAACCTCGTAGCCATTCAGCACCAGGTCGTAGGCTTTGGCCAGCACCTTGCCGGGGTCGCTGTCCATTAGGGGCAAATCTTCGTCGCGGGGGGCAGTGAAGGGGTGATGTACGGCGTCCCAGCGCCCCTCGTCGGCGTTCCAATCCAGCAGCGGAAAGTCGAGCACCCAGGAAAAATGGAGCAGCTCGGGGTCGGCGAGGCCCAGGCGGCTGGCGAGCTCGCGGCGCAGCTTGTCGAGTGTGGAGGCCACCACCGCATGCTTGTCGGCCACGATCAGCAGCAGATCGCCTGGCTGTCCGCCCAGCTGGGCGATAATCGCCTGTAGCTCGCCCTCGCCGAGGTTCTTGGCGAACGAGGAGCGAACATCGGCGCCATCGGCGGGCATGACGGCCCAGGCGAGGCCCTTGGCACCGTTGGCACGTGCCATGTCGGTAAGCTCGTCGATCTGCTTGCGCGAGTAGCTGGCGCAGCCGGGGGCGCGCAGGCCCTTCACCTGGCCGCCGCTCTCCAAAGCACCCTTGAAGACCGCGAAGGGCGTGTTCGCCAGTGTTGCGCCCAGGTTCACCAGCTCCAGATCATAGCGCAGGTCGGGCTTGTCGGAGCCGTAGCGCTCCAAGGCTTCGGCGTAGCTCAGGCGGCGGAACGGGGCGACGACGCGCTTATGGGGCACGACGGCGGCGCAAAGTTCGATGAACAGCCGCTCGATCAGCGTGAGCACGTCCTCCTGCTCCACGAAGCTCATTTCCATGTCGAGCTGCGTGAACTCGGGCTGGCGGTCGGCGCGCAGATCCTCGTCGCGGAAGCAGCGGGCGATCTGAAAATATTTATCGTAGCCGGCCACCATCAGGAGCTGCTTAAGCTGCTGGGGGCTCTGGGGCAGCGCGTAGAACTCGCCGGGGTGGACGCGTGAAGGGACGAGGTAATCGCGGGCGCCCTCGGGGGTAGACTTGATCAGGATCGGCGTCTCGATCTCCAGGAAGCCCTCGCGGTCGAGAAAGTCGCGCATGAACTTGACGACACGGTGGCGCAGGAGCATGTTACGCTGCATACGCTCGCGCCGCAGATCCAGGTAGCGATACTTCAGGCGCAGGGCTTCGTCTTCGCCGCCCTCTTTGGAGATGTAGAGCGGCGTGGTGCGGGCAGGGTTCAGCACGACAACGCGCTGGCCAACTACCTCCACGCCGCCTGTGGCAAGCTCGGGGTTGATGGCGTCGGCGGGGCGGGCGCGCACCAGGCCAACGATCTGGAGCACGAACTCGGAGCGGGCCTCTGCGGCGGCGGCGTGGGCCTCGGGCTGGCTGGCCGAGTCGAAGACCACCTGCGTTATGCCGTAGCGGTCGCGCAGATCGATGAAGATCAGCGGGCCGTGGTCGCGGCGGCGGTGAACCCAGCC
>JAYUYB010000489.1:0-9212 GCA_043752655.1 Chloroflexota bacterium | reverse complement strand
GGGCCAGGTTCACGAGGTGGTGCGCGCCTAAGCGCGAGCGAGAGGCCCGATACAGGAACGCGGCCTCGTGCTGACGCCGCGTTCCTGTAAATGTAGCTTTACTCCTCCGTCACCGCCACGTCGCCGGAGGTGGTGCTGATGGTGAGGCCGGTGGTGCCGTCGCCAAGCACGCCGCTGATCTCACGCCGCTCGCGCCGGGCCTCGCGTAGATCCAGGTCGCTCTCCAGATTGCCGCTGGCGGTGGTGACCGCCAGGCGCAGATCGCGGGGGCTCACAAGCTCCACGTCAACGTCGCCGGAGATGTTGCCGATCCGGCTGCTCGCGCCTCCCTCCAGGCTACCTACAAACTCCACGTCGCCGCTGGTACTCTCGACGTTCAGGGTAGAGCGCTCGGCGTCGCGCACCGACAAGTTGCCCGAGATGCTGCGCAGCTCCACGGCGCCGCGCACACCCTCCAGCTCCACATCGCCGCTGACGGTCTTCACGCGCGGGGCGGCAAGCGCGCCGTCGGCCTCGACATCACCGCTCACGGTCTCCACGTCCAGGGCGCCCACGTGCTCGCTCAGGCGCACCTCGCCGCTGGTGGTGCGCACGGTGAGCGCGCCCGCAGTATTCTCGGCCTCGATGTCGCCGCTCACGGTGGTTAGATCCACGTCGGAGCGCACGTCAGCGACGCGCATATCGCCGCTTACTAGATTGGCCTCGGCGCTCACACCAGCAGGCAGGGCGATGCGCAGCTCGGCGTAGGGCGAGCGGCCGATGCCGGAGAAGTCGGGACGGCGCACCTCGATCACAAGCGTGCCGCTGCTGCTGTCGGTCACGATCTCAAGGCGCCCAAGCGAGTCCTCGGCGGCGCCGCCACCCCAGCCAAAGCCGTGGCGCGTGCCCGCAAGCGTGATCGTGGCGCCGTCGGTGGGCACAAGCTCCACCTGGTCGGACCCGCCCTTGATCACGACGCGCTGGGCTGTGAAGTTCTGGGGCGCGATGTTCTCGCTACGCTCCACAAAGCCAAAGCCAAACAGCGATCCTTGCGCACTAAGCGAGAAGACCAGCCAGACCACACCGATCAGCACCAGGAAGGCCCCCCAGCGCCGGGTCTGCTCCCCCCTGCGGTAATATGACTCATCGGGCACCACCCCCAGGGGCTGCCCACCCACCGGCGTGGCCCGCTCGACGCCAGGCTCCTGCTCGACACTCATCGCCTGTCCCTTTCCTGCTCCGCGCTCTTCTGGCGGATAGGACGCGGCGCGGCGGCGCAGTGTTGCGGGAGCGCATTTGGACCACGAAGCCTTTGGATCGCGAAGGGCGCGAACAGGGGCGAAGGGCGCGAACCGCGCACGTGCGTGGCCGGATTCGCGGTGGTTCGCAGCCGTTCGCGCCGTTCGTGGTCCAGACGGCCCTATGCCCTTAGCTCACTGCCTCCGAGTCAGCAGTAGTGCGATCAGCAGGGCAACCACAAGTGCGGCGGCGCCGAACAGGAAGGTCTCACCGATCACCTTCGCGGCGATCTCCATCAGGAAGCGGGCCGGGTCGCTGGTGGCGAGCGGGTTCTCCGCACCGGCGAGGCGCAGGGCGTCCTGGCGCTGCACGCCCCAGAGCGTCAGCACGGCGACGCCCACGGTCATGCCCACAAGGCGCAGGGCGATCACGATGGCCGAGGCGGCGCCGCGGCGATCCTCGGGCGCGGCGCGGATCACGGCGTCGGCCACGGGTGCGAGCACCAGGCCAAGGCCCGCGCCGGCCAGCACCAGGTGGGCAACCATCGGGCCGTAGCCGGTGTCGGCCTGCCAGCGGCTCATCAGGCCGAAGCCCGCCGCAGCCAGGGCCAGCCCCACCAGCGCCACGGGCCGATCACCGCGCCGCCCGGCCAGGGCCCCGCCGGGAAACGCGGCTGCGGCCATGGTCAGCGTGAGCGCCGAGAGGATCCAGCCGGTCTCCCAGGCGGCGCGGCGCAGCACGTCGGGGTTGGCAACATCGAAGAGCAGCAGGCGCGTGTTCACAAAGAGTGGCACGTTGGTGATCGCCAGGGCCAGGGCGACGCCGATCAACGCGTTGATGGCGCAGGCGGCGGCGGCCCCGCGATCCTTGAAGAGCGTCAGGTCGACCAGCGGGTCCGGCGCGCGGCGCTCCCACCAGACAAATACGCCAAGCAGGGCGAGGGCGAGCAGCACAAGCGGCAGCGCGTAAGGCGGCGGGCCGGTGCGCTCGCCGTAGAAGTCGGTGGCGCCAAGCTCCGCGCCAGCGGCGAGGCCCAGATTTAGCGCGATCAGGCTGGCGCTGATCAGCAGGGCGCCCACCCAGTCGAAGCCGCCGACAGCGCGGTGCTGGGGCACGTCGCGCAGGGCCCACCAGGTGAGCGCGAGGGCGGCGAGGCCGATCGGCAGATTCACCCAGAAGAGCAGGCGCCAGCTATCGAAGACACGCATCAGCACGCCGCCGTAGAGGTGGCCCACCATCCAGCCCGCTGTGTCTACCGCGCCAATAAAGCCCAGGGCTGCGGCCCGCGAGCCAGGCGGGAAGATGTCGCCCACCAGCGCCATGCTCACCGGCACCATCGCGCCGGCGCCAAACGCCTGCACCACTCGGCCAAACACCAGCAGCCCCAGGTTCGGCGCGGCGGCCACCATCACAGAGCCGACGATAAAGACGCCCCCCGCGATCAGATAGACGCGGCGGCGCCCAAGCAGATCCGACAGGCGGCCCATAAACGTCATGCTTACCGTGTAGGCCAGCAGATAGCCGCTCACCACCCAGGCCGCGCGGTTCAGCTCGGTGTCCAGCGACACGCGCAGGTCGAGCATAATCTTCGGCAGCACCGCGCTCACCACCGTCAGATCCACCGCGCCCACAAAGATCGCCAGGGCGACCAGGGCCAGGGTGAGGCGCGGGTTTACGCGGGGGGCCACGGCTGGCTGTGTGACGCTTTGTTCCATCGTTATGTGACGGTGCGCTATCGGCTATCGGCTATCGGCTATCGGCTATCGGCTAGCACTGTACGGGCGCACGCACGTCCACAGTCTTATCGTAGTCGCTGAAGCTGACCGTCCATGTGGTGGGTGTGGTGGGGTCGGTGGCGGTATCCACAAGCACAAGGCGGGTGGCGCGCATGCTCGCCTGGTCGGCCCATAGCTCTACGGCTACCGGGCCGGCGCCAAGCAGGTTGAGGCTGATCGCCTGGAGCGGCTCAGGGGGCATGCTGCCGCGCAGATGGTAGTGCGGGCGCCCGTCGAGCTGCTCGACGCCCACAAGCGTTACGTCGCTGAAGCTTTCCTGGAGCAGAAACTCGATGCCTTTGTCGGGGGCGAAGAGCACCGCCGGGTCGAAGGCGACGCCGGGCGCAAGGCACTGCCACTGGCGGGTGATCGGGTTGGTGATGTACTGCTGGCCCGCCAGCGACACGGTGCGGATCTCGGCCACACCGCCACCGATCGTAACGTTGAGCACGGCGAGCACGCCGTCGGGGCGCTTCAGGTCGCCCTCCATCGCGTTGAGCAGCGTAAGGCCCGTGGCGTCGATCGGCACCGGCTTGCCGCTCAGCGCAACAGCGAAGTGGACGCTCTGGGAGACCTGGGTGGCCCTGCCCACGGCGGCGCTGATCTCGAGCGGGGTGGGGGTGGGGGAGGGCACAGGCGTAGGCTCGGCGGAGCCGCCACACGCGGCGAGCAGCAGGAGCAAGGGGACCAGCAAGACAAAAGTTCGGCGCACAGAAGCCTCACGCTCAATGACGGTCACGGTGCGCTTACCATAGCACGGAACGGGCGGTGAGGCAAGGCAGCTACACTGACAAGGAGACAAGGAGACAAGGAGACACCTAACCGCACCGATATGTGTCTCCCGGTCTCCGTGTCTCCCGGTCTCCCGGTCTCCGTGTCTCCCGGTCTCCCGGTCTCCGTGTCTCCCGGTCTCCCGGTCTCCTGCTCACCTCGTCACGGGCGCGTCGTCACGTTCACGATGCTGGAGTAGGCCGAGTCGCCTGCACTGTTGGTGGCCCGCACTCGGTAGCGGTATATGGTGTTGCGAGTGAGGTTGCGGTTGGCGGAGTTGGTGACATTCGCGCCAAGCGTGGCGATCTGCGCAACGTTCGTGCAGCTCACACCCTGGCAGCGCTCCAGCTTGAAGCCAGTCTCGTTGGCGGCCTTGTCGGTCCAGGTGAGGTTGATGCGCATGCGCGAGGGGGCGCTGCCCGCCAGGTTGCTCGGGGCGGCCGGGGTGGTTGGCGGCAGCGGGGTGCTCAGCGTTACAAGTGGCAGCGCAGCCCCCCAAAGCGTGCTAAAGTAAGGCGATGTTTACACTCTCGTTCATCCAGCCACTGCTGCTCTGGCTGCTGCTGCTGCTGCCCGCCCTCTGGCTTTTCGCCTGGCTGGCGCGGGCGCCAAACCTCATGCGGCTTGGTCGCAGCCGCTACCTGGCGCTGCTCGCCCTGCGCAGCGCCAGCCTGCTCGCCCTGGCCCTAGCCCTCGCCGGCGCCCAGCTGGTGCGCGCCGTCGACGACACCGCCGTGGTCTTTCTGATCGACGGCAGCGACTCGCTGGCCCCCGCCCAGCGCGAGCAGGCCGTGGCCTACGTGAACGCCGCCACCGCTGCGGCCCAGCCCGGCGACAGCGCCGCTGTCGTGGTCTTCGGCGCCGCCGCCGCCGTGGAGCGCGCCCCTGGTATCCCCGCCCCCCTGCGCGGCCTCAGCTCGGCCGTGGTCGCCAGCCGCACCAACATCGCCGACGCCATCCAGCTTGGCCTGGCCCTGCTGCCCGCCGACGCCCAGAAGCGCCTGGTGCTGCTCTCCGACGGCGCCGAGAACGCGGGCCGCGCCGCCGATGCCGCCCGCCTTGCCGCCCTGCGCGGCGTGCCGCTGGAGGTGCTGCCGCTCGCCGCCGGGCGCGGCCCCGACGTGCTGATCAGCGCCCTCGATGTGCCAATCGCCGCCCGCGAGGGTCAGGAGTTACCGCTGAGCGTGCGCCTGGAGAGCGGCCTGGCTGGCCCCGCCCGCGTGGAGATCTTCGCCGACGGGCAGCTCGTGGCGGCCAGCGACGTGGCCCTCGCCATCGGGGCCAACAGCCTGAGCGTGCGCGTGCCAGCCGGCGAGGCGGGCTTTCGCCGCTACGAGGCCCGCGTCACCGCCCCCGGCGACAGCCAGGCGCTCAACAATAACGCCGCCGCTTTCACGCTGGTGGAGGGGCCGCCGCGCGTGCTGCTCGTGGCGAGCGCCCAAGATCGCGCCGCACCCCTGCGCGCCGCCTTGGAGGCCGCCGACATGCGCGTGAGCCTTGTAGCCCCCGCCCAGACGCCCGGCAGCCCCGCCGACCTGCGCCAGTTCGCCGCTGTGTTCCTGGTAGATGTGCCCGCCGCCGCTGTGCCCCCCGCCACGCAGCGCGCCCTCGCCGCCTATGTGCGCGACCAAGGCGGCGGCCTCGCCATGATCGGCGGCCAGGACTCGTTTGGCGCCGGCGGCTGGCGGCGCACGCCCCTCGCCGAGGCGCTGCCCGTGGAGCTCGACCCGCCCGCCAAAGATGAGCGCCCCGGCCTGGCCCTGGCCCTCGTGATCGACCGTAGCGGCAGCATGGGCGAGCCCGCCGGCCCTGGCCGCACCAAGCTCGACCTGGCCAAGGATGCGGTCTACCTCGCCACTCAGGGCCTCGCCTCCAGCGATCAGCTCGGCGTCTTTATCTTCGACGACACCGCCCAGGAGCTGCTGCCGCTCCAGCCGCTGCCCGACCTACTTACCATCGAGGAGGCCCTGGGGCGCGCGAGCCTTGGCGGCGGCACGAATATCCGCGCCGGGGTGGAGCTGGCCGCGCCCGCCCTGGCCGCCGCCGACGCCCGCGTGAAGCATCTGATCTTGCTCACCGACGGCCTGGACAGCAGCAACTACAGCGACCTGATCGATAGCCTGCGCGAGCAGGGCAGCACCGTGACGATCGTCTCCATCGGCGGCGACGCCAACCCGAACCTGGAGGCGGTGGCGCAGCGCGGCGGCGGCGCCTTCTACCGCGTGACCCAGGCTCAGGAGGTGCCCGAGATCTTCCTGCGCGAGACCGTGCGCGTGGCTAATCGCGACATCGTAGAGGGGCCGTTTACGCCAGCCGTGGCCCTGCCCGCGCCGCCTGTGCGCGGCCTCGGCGCGCTGCCGCCGCTGGGCGGCTACAACGCGGTGGCGCCCCGCGAGGCCGCTCGCACCATCCTTGTGGCCCCCGACGGCGCGCCCATCCTTGCGGTGTGGCAGTATGGGCTGGGCCGCTCGCTCGCCTTCACCAGCGACCTCAAAGGCCAGTGGGCCACCGAGTGGCTGGCGTGGCCGGACTTCCCGCGCTTCGCCGCAGGTCTGGTCGACACGCTGCTGCCGCCTGCTGCAAGCGGCAGGCTGGCGCTAGACGCCCGCAGCGAGGGCGCGGGCGCCGTGCTGGATCTGTTCGTGAGCGGCGAGGACGGGCGGCCGATCAAGGCCAGCGCAATCGAGGGGCGCCTGCTTGGGCCAGAGGGCGAGGCGCTGCCGCTCACCTTTGTAGAGCAGGGGCTTGGGCGCTACCGGGCCGTGGCAAACGCCGATCTGGCGGGCGTCTATCTGGCCCAGGTGGCTGCCCAGGATGAGGCTGGGCAGCCCCTTGGCGCCGTGAGCGGCGGCCTGGTGGTGAGCTACTCGCCCGAGTACGGTGCCTCAAGCGCGAGCCCGTCGCTGCTCAGCGATCTGGCATCGCTCACGGGGGGGCGCGTCGCACCGCCGCCAGCGACACTCTTTGAGTCGGCGGGGCAGCGCGTGGGCCAGGTCAGCGAGATCAGCCTGCCGCTGCTCTGGCTGGCCCTGGCCCTGCTGCCGCTGGACATCGCGCTGCGGCGGGTCTTCCTGCGCGGCGGGGCGGGCGCCCTTGGGCAGCTACTCGCGCCCGCCCTTGCTCGCCGACCGCAGCCCGCCGCCGCCCCCACCATCGACCCAGCCATGGCAAGGCTCCAGGCCGCCCGTATGCGGGCAAGGGGAGGGAACAGGGAACAGGGGACAGGTAACAGGGGACAGGGGGCCGCGCCGCCAGCTACATCCGCACCACCTGTCGACTCGCCGCCCGCTGAGCCCGCTGCCCCTGCGCCACCTGCGCTCGCACCGCCCGACGATCCCCTTGCCGACCTGCTCGCCGCCAAAGCGCGCCGCCGCCGCCCATAGTACGCTTCGCATGTTCGGGACAAAAAATAGTCCAGAAATCTCTGTCATCTGTGGATAAGTTGCCGAGCCGTTTGGACCACGAAACCGCGAACGGGGACGAAGGGCGCGAACGCGAACCGGCGCCGCGCTCGAAGCGGCGGGATTGCGACATGCGCAGGGGTGCTTGCAGAATATGCATCCGCAAGGGCGTGGCCGGTTTCGCGGTGGTTCGCACCAGTTCGCGTGGTTCGCGGTCCAGACGTTCGCGCCCTTCGTGCTCCAGACGCTCGCCCTTCACCGTTTGGCTACCTCGTGCTGCTCCGCAGGGGTGCTAAAATAGCGCCATCTCACCGTCGCCGAAGGAGCCCCCCATGTCCGACACTGCCGTCCGCGCCGCGCCCGCTGTGCCCGATCCCGAGCGTCTGCCGCTGCGCACCAAGCTGGCCTTCGGAGCGGGCGACCTCGGGCCAGCCATCGCCTCGCTCATCCCGTCGTTCTTCCAGTTCTTCTTCCTCACCACCGTTGCCGGGCTCGACCCGCTGATGGCGGGCAGCGTGCGCGCCATCCTCTCGATCTGGGACGCCGTCAACGATCCGGTGGTCGGCTGGCTCTCCGACCGCACGCGCTCCAGGCTTGGCCGGCGCCGCCCCTGGATCCTCTACGGGGCCATTCCCTTCGGCCTCACCTACTTCGCCCAGTGGGTCGTGCCGCCCTTCGACGACACCGGCAAGTTTATCTACTACCTGATCGTCGGGCTGCTCTTCAACATGGCCTTCACGGCGGTAAACGTGCCCTACACCGCGCTCACCGCCGAGCTCACCCAAGACTACGACGAGCGCACCAGCCTGAACACCTTCCGCTTTGCCTTTAGCATCGGCGGCAGCCTGGTGGCGGGCGTGCTTCACCCATTGATCGTAGGGCAGTTTGCCGATGTCACCACAGGCTACCTCGTCTCCGGCGCGGTCTGGGGCGGCCTCTGCATCCTGCCCTTCTTCTGGTGCGTGGCCGGCACCCGTGAGAAGTTTAGCGCCAATGATGTTCAGCAGGGCAGCGTGATTTCGCAGCTGCGCAGCGCCCTGAGCAACAAGCCGTACCTGTTTGTGATCGGGATCTACCTCTTCTCGTGGCTGGCGGTGCAGTTCACCTCGTCGATCCTGGTGCCATACGTCACCTTCTGGCTCAAGCGGCCCGACCTGATCTCGCTGATGCTGCTTGCCGTGCAAGGCTCCGCCTTCGTCTTCCTCTTTATCTGGAACGCGGTCAGCAGGCGCATCGGCAAGAAGGCCGTCTACCTGATCGGCATGGTCTTCTGGATCATCGTGCAGGCCATGCTCTTCTTTGTGGGGCAGGATCAGGCGACGCTGGCGCTTATCCTGGCGGCCCTCGCCGGGGTGGGCGTGGCAACGGCCTACATCGTGCCCTGGAGCATGATGCCCGACGTGATCGAGTACGACGAGCTGCTCACGGGCCAGCGCCGTGAGGGCATCTTCTACGGCCTGATGGTGCTGCTCCAGAAGTTCGGCCTGGCCGCCGGGCAGTTCATTATCGGGCTGGTGCTCCAGCTCTCCGGCTTTCTCTCCAGCGAGGGCCAGCTGACGGTGCAGCAGCCCGAATCGGCGCTCTTCGCCCTGCGCTTGCTGATCGGCCCCGCGCCCATGGTGATGCTCGTCCTGGGCATGATCATCACCTGGTTCTACCCGATTACCCGCGAGAAGCACGCCGAGATTATGGCCCAGCTTGCGGCAAGGCGCGCGGAGGGCGGCGCGAGCTAGAGCAGGCGCAAACCGTTTGGACCGCGAACGGCGCGAACCCTGGCGAACGGCGCGAACCCGAACGGGTGGTGCCTGGATGCGCGGCGGTTCGTGCCCTTTCGCGTCCTTCGTGGTCCAAACGATTCAACGGGCTCGCCCATAGTAGTGCCTCAGCTGCTCCTCGGCGCTCTGGCGCAGATCGAGCATGTCGAAGGCGCGCAGCTCGTCCCAGAGCTGCGGGGCGAAGCGCACTACGCCCGCCTCGGCATCGTGCTGGAGCAGCCCCTTGATCAGAAAGCGCTCCAGCGGGTTGCGCAGGATCAGCTGGCGCAGCG
>JAYUYB010000488.1:0-18890 GCA_043752655.1 Chloroflexota bacterium | reverse complement strand
TGCGGATATGGCGCTCGCCCGCCACAAGATTGTTGGTGGGGTCGAAGCCCACCCAGCCGAGTCCGGGCAGCAGCGCCTCCACCCAGGCGTGGCTAGCGCCCTGCGCCGAGCGGTCGTGATCCTCGACACCCTGGAACAAGTAGCCGCTTACGTAGCGGCAGGGGATGCCGAGCGGCCGCACCAGCGCGATCAGCACGTGCGCGTAATCTTGGCACACGCCTCTGCGCGCCTCCAGGGCCACATCGATGGGCGAGTCGACCTCGGTGGAGTCGCGGTCATAGTCGAACACATCATAGAGCCGTGCGCTCAGGTCGCCCAGCAGCGTCAGAGGATCGTCGCGGCGCCGCGCGCCGACCTCGCGTGCCATGGCGTCGAGCAGCGGCGATGGGCGGGCGAACGCGCTAGGCGCAAGGAAATCCCAGTGGTCCTCGGCGGCGGTAAGGGCGTCCAGCTCACCCCAGGCTTCCGGGCCGAGCGCGGCGGGCAGCGGCGGAGGCGGCGGCAGGATCACCACCGACTCTGCGGTGATGGTCGTCTGCTTGTGCGGCGCAGGGATGTCGAAGTGGTGGACGAGGTTGCCGTAGCAGTCGGTGTAGCTGTGGACGCGCGCGGCGGGGGTGGTGGTCAGCTTGAAGCTGAGGCAGCGCTGGGCGCCCTCAGAGCGTGGCTGCATACGCACCTCGGTGACGCTCTCCCTTACCGGGGCGCTGTAGCGGAAGCGGGTTTTGTGCAGAATTGAGTAGTACATTTATTGACTGAGCGCAGATTCAACCGGGTAAGTAACATAGGCCTGGTAGATCGCGGCGTGGATGCCAGAGCACTGGCGCTGGATATTCACCAGGTCGGCGTGCATGTTATCGGCCATGATCTCTTCGACCTGGCCGTAATCAAGCGAGGCGCGCAGCCTGCCCGCCAGACGCTCGGCCCGGCCCGCGCCCTTCGAGCCGGTGGACTGGGCGATGGCGTGGAGCGCGTGCTGGAGGCTGTCGGCGCAGAAGCGCACCGAGCGGGGGAACTCGCCGTCCAGCAGCAGGAACTCGGCCACCGGCGTGGGCTGCACGTCGGCGGTGTAGATTTTACAGTAGGCCTCGTGGGCGGTGCAGCACTTGAGCAGGCCCACCCAGTCGTTGAAATCCACAGGCGCCGGGGCGCCCTCGGTGGCCGCCAGGAAGGGCTGAAAGTAGGCGTCGAGCAGCGCGGCCGTGGCACCGGCCCGCTCCAGGTAGCGGCCCGCCTGGATGAAGTACCAGCCCTCGCCGTGGGTCATCGTCGCGTCGGTGACGCCCTGAAACAGGTGGGCGCCCTCCTTCACGGCCTGGTAAAACTCGATCGGCCCGCTCTGCCAGATCTGCTCGGGCGTGGCGGCGCGCACGCGCAGATAGAGCCGGTTAAGCTGCTCCCACATCTCGGAGCTAATCTGCTGGCGCACCTGGCGGGCGTTCTCGCGGGCCAGCGAGACGCAGTCCACCAGGGCGGCGGCGTTCGCAGCATCGAACGTCAGGTTGCTCGTGATTGTGTAGGCGTCGCTAGGCAGCTCCTCATGCGGCGCGACGCGCAGCGCCGCGAGCATGCGATCCCAGCGCAACCCCGCTAGCTCCGCCGTCTGGTCGAGCATCTGGTTGAGCCCCACAGCGATCAGCCGCGCAGTGTGCTCGGCCCGCTCCAGGTAGCGGCTCATCCAGTAGAGGCTGTCGGCATCTCTTGAAAGCATAGCTTACTCGAAAAGTACCCAAGTATCCTTGCTGCCACCGCCCTGCGAGGAGTTCACCACCAGCGAGCCTTTGCGCAGCGCCACGCGGGTGAGGCCGCCGGGGATGATCGTGATCTCGTCGCCGCCGTTGAGGATGTAGGGCCGCAGATCGACGTGGCGCGGCTCCACTCGCCCCTCGATGAAGCAGGGCGCCCGCGAGAGCGCCAGGGTGGGCTGGGCAATGTAGTTGCGCGGGTTCTCGATAATGCGCAGCCGAAACTGCTCGCGCTCCTCCGCCGTGCTGTGCGGGCCGATCAGCATGCCGTAGCCGCCAGACTCGCCCACCGCCTTCACTACCAGCTCGTCCAGGCGCTCCAGCACATACGTCCGGTCGCTCGGATCGTCGCAGAGGTAGGTCTCCACGTTGGGCAGGATCGGCTCCTCGCCCAGGTAGTACTTGATCATGCGGGGGACGTAGGCGTACACGGCTTTGTCGTCTGCGATGCCGGTGCCCACGGCGTTGGCGAGCGCCACGTTGCCGGCGCGGTAGGCGTTGATCAGGCCGGCCACGCCGAGGATGGAGTCGCTGCGGAAGGTGAGCGAGTCCACAAAGTCGTCGTCCACGCGCCGATAGATCACATCCACCCGGCGCAGCCCCGCCGTGGTGCGCATATAGACAATATTGTCGTGAACCAGCAGATCGCGCCCCTCCACCAGCTCCACGCCCATCTGGCGGGCCAGAAAGGTGTGCTCGAAGTAGGCCGAGTTGAACACGCCCGGCGTGAGCACCACAATTGTGGGATCGGGGCGATGGGCGGGGGCGAGCGAGCGCAGCGTGGTGAGCAGCGCGCGGCCGTAGTGGTCGATCGGGCGCACGCCGTAGTTGGCGAACAGGCGCGGGAAGGCGCGCTTCATCACCTGGCGATTGGTGAGCATGTAGCTCACGCCGCTGGGCACGCGCAGGTTATCCTCCAGCACGGCGAACTGGCCGGACGGCAGGCGCACCAGATCGGTGCCGGCCACGGAGACATAGATCTTGCGTGGCACCTGCACCCCGCGCACCTCGCGGCGGAAGTGCTGGCAGGTGTAGATCAGCTCACGCGGGATCAGGCCGGCGGCGAGGATGCGCGCCTCGTGGTAGATGTCGTGCAGGAACAGGTTAAGGGCGTGGATACGCTGCTTCAGACCTTGCTCGATCACGGCCCACTCAGACGCAGTGATGATGCGGGGCAACAGATCGTAGGGAAAAATACGCTCGGTGCCCTCGCCGTCGCCGTACACCGTGAAGGTGATACCCTGATTCAGGAAGGTGAGGTCGGCGTAGCTCTGGCGCTGCTGGAGGTCGCGCGTCGTCAGCTCGTGGAGGCGCTGGTAGAGCGGCAGAAAGTGTGGGCGCGGCGTGCTGGCCGGGTCGAACATCTCGTCGTACGCGGCGTCGAGGAAGTAGCTGCCAAACAGTGAGTGGCCATTGGCCCGCGCGCTGTGCTCGATCAGCATGGTGCGTCCGGTGGTGCTTCTGCCAGCGGGAGGACAGAGGCCACAGAGAGCAAAGCGGGCGACGCTGCCACGACTTATAGTTGTTATCTCCGGGTTAACCCGTATGGTAGCGTGCAGTGCCCATTTCGTCAAATAGCGAAAGGGCGCCCACAAGTGGGGCGCCCTGTTCTCTGTTCCCTGTTCCCTATCCTAGTCGCCCATCCCGTCGGCTGTCATCGTCACCACGCGCTTGCGTAGGTCGGACTCCTTCACGCGGTAGACGTTCCACACCAGTCCAAGCGCCTCCAGCGTGCGGATCAGGTAGGCCGAGATGTCCACCTGCCACCAGCGCAGGCCGTGGAAGGCCGAGCGGGGGAAGGCGTGATGATTGTTGTGCCAGCCCTCACCGAAGGCCAGCAGGCCCACGATGAAGTTATTGCGGCTCGCGTCGCGGGTCTGGTAGTCGCGCCCGCCGAAGGTATGGCAGACCGAGTTCACGCTCCAGGTGATGTGGTGCGTCAGGAAGATCCGCACAAAACCGCCCCAGATCAGGCCGCTCCAGCCCGCCACCAGGAACGGAACCACCAGGCCCAGAGCCACCCAGAGCAGCCAGGTCTTCGAGACCCAGACCACAGTCGGATCCTTCTTCAGCCAGGTGCCGTAGACCTCAATGTTGTTCTTATGGTTCCAGAGCCAGCCCAAGTGCGCGTGCCAGAACCCTTCGAGCGGGCTGTGGGGATCGTCCTCGCCATCCGAGTGGGCGTGGTGCTGAATGTGAGTCGAAGACCACGTGATCGGGTCGCCTTCCACTGCCAGGCAGCCCATCATCAGGAAGATTGCCTTCACAGGCTTCGATGTCTCGAAGCTCTTGTGGGTGAGCATGCGGTGGAAGCCGGTGGTGATGCCGAGGCCCGAGAGCACATAAAAGGTCAGCATCAAGCTTACGTCAACCCAGTTGACCCACTGGTTCCAGACCATCACCATCGCGTAGATTGTGGCGATGAACGGCGCGATAACGACAAAGAGCACCACAGCCTTCACGGCAGGGGTCTTTTGCAGCAGGGGCTGAACAGGTGCGGTTGGGACTGCACGGGCCATTGCGGGCTCCTCAACTCTAGGCGCTTGCGCGCTGATGCGCAACGCTACAGGTTCCTGCAAGCAGTGTACCCTGGCAGCGCCAACGCGAGAAGTGCAGCCCGTCTAGTCCTGCGGCACAGGTAAAAAGTGTGTAACCGGCGGCACCTATGACGAGCGACCTATGTCTGTAGTCATGGGGCGAGCAGGCCGTGCTGCTGGGCGTAGAGCGCGGCCTGGGTGCGGTCGCGCACATCGAGCTTGCCGAGGATGCTGCTGATGTGGTTCTTCACGGTGCCCACGCTGATCAGCAGGGCGGCGCTGATCTCCTGGTTGGTGTGGCCCTGGGCGAGCATGACGAGGATAGCGCGCTCGCGCTCGGTGAGCAGGGCCAGGCGCTCGGGCTGAGGCGCAGGCCGGGCGGGCGACGGCGTATCGCTGGCCAGGCGGCCGAGGCGCGGCAGCAGCTGCGCGGTGATCTGAGGATCGAGCAGTGCGCCCCCGGCGGCCACCGTGCGTATCGCATCTGCAAGCACCCGATGGTCCACGTCCTTCAGCAGGTAGCCCCTGGCGCCGGCCGCAATCCCCCGGAAGACATGCTCATCATCGCGGAAAGTGCTCAGGATGATCACCGCCGGGCGAGCGCCGGCTGCGCTCAGGCGGCGCGTTGCCTCCACCCCATCCATCACCGGCATCATCACATCCATCAGCACCACGTCGGGCGCGAGTGCGGCCACCTGCTCGATCGCCTCCTGGCCATTGCCGGCCTGGCCCACGATCTCGATGTCGGCCTTGCGGGCCAGCAGCGTGGCGATACCCGTGCGGATGAGCGCCTGGTCGTCCACGATCAGGACGCGGAGCTTCTGCTCGCTCATAGGCCCTCGGCGGGGAGCACCACCCGCAGGCGCCAGCCGCCGTCGGGCAGAGGCGCAGCCTCCAGGCCGCCACCGACAGCCTCGGCGCGCTCGCGCAGACCCACCAGCCCGTAGCTGCCCTGCGTCGCGCCCGCCTGCTGTGTCGGTGGCGTGCCCGGCAGCGCGTCGTTGGTAACTGTAACGGTAGCGTAGCCGTTGAGCGCCACCACATGCACATCCAAACGGCTGGCGCGGGCGTGCTTGCGCGCGTTGGTGAGGCCCTCCTGCACCGCCCGATAGACCGTGCAAGCCAGCGGGCTGGGCAGCTCGTCCAGCTCGCCTTCGAGCACAAGGCGCACGGCAGGGGCAGCCGGGGCGATGGCGCCAAGCTGGCCCAGGGCGGCGCGCAGATCGCCACCGCGCAGCGGCAATTCCGCGTCGGCCACGGCGAGCACGCCGCGCCAGGCCTCGTGCAGCAGCTCGCGGCTGCCGCGCAGCTGCTCTAGAGCGGCCTGCGCATCATCGGCGGCGAGCTCCTCGGCCAGCTGGAGCTGCAAGTTGATCAGCACCAGGCGCGAGCCAAGCTCATCGTGGACCTCACGCGCCAGCCGCGAGCGCTCGCCGGCGACGGCCAAGGCGCGCACCTCTGCGGTCTGCTGGTCGATCTCGGCGCTCAGCAGGGCCACCTGTAGCTCGGCCTGCTTGCGGCGCTCCAGCTGGCGGCGGGCGAGCAGCAGCGGGGCGCCCACGGCCACCGCCGCCACGGCGCCTACCAGCAGCGCGCCCGCATCGAAGGACTGGGGGCTCCAGCGCGCCACGGCTAGGGCGGCGGCGACGGGCGCGCCGATCAGGTAAAACAAAATCTGGCGCAGCGGCAGCAGCATAGAGAGCTGCCAGAGCACCAGCAGCAGCCCGAGCAGCAGCGGCAGCGTCTGGGTGATCACCGTCATCACCACCACCGCCACGATCTGGCCTGCCAGGCCGGCCTGGAGCAGCAGCGGGTTGCGCGTGCGCTGCGTGCAGACATAGGCGAGCAGCAGCAGGCCCGAGCAGAGCAGCAGCGGCGCCAGCGTATCGGCGGCCACAGGCCAGCGGCTGCTGAGCGTAAGGCCGAGCGCCAGGGTCACAAAGACTGAGGGCAGCACCCAGGTGAGCACCGTGTTCGGGGTCGACGCGATCACGGCCTCGTCGCTGGGGCCGAGGGCAGCCAGCGTGGCGGGCGCATCCGGCTCGCGCTCCGGCTCGCCCAGGCGCAAGGCAGCCACGGTGCCGCGCAGGCGCTCCACCGCGCTCGCGGCAGAGGCGCGCGTCTGGGCCAGCGTGCTCTGGAGCCGCGCCAGATTCGTCTGAGCCTGGCTCAGCGCGGCGGTGGCGCTCTGCTCCGCGCGGCTCAGGGCCGTCTGCACCTCGCCAACCACCGTCTGAGCCAGGCGCGAGCGCTCCTCCAGGGTGGCGCGCTGCTGGAGCTCGTGCATACCACCGGCCAGCGAGTCGTAGCTTTGCTGCATCTGCTGGAGCAGCTGCTGCGCCTGCTCGCCGCGCCGCTGCTGCTTTAGGTAGAAGACCGCGGCGATGATCGCGCAGGTGGCGGGGAAGGCCAGCGCGAGGTTAGCGCGCAGCCAGAGCAGCAGGCCAGAGCTGATCAGCAGGCCGCTCCAGACAAAATAAACACCCACAGCGAACGGGATCCAGAGCCAGGGGCGAAACAGCGCCATCGCCTGGAGCACAATCGCAAGGTAGACGTAGTCGAGCAGAGGGGCGGGGAGCAGCGCCTGCGAGGCGGCGGTGACGCCCACCTGGAGCACCAGGTAGACAATCTGGGCCCAAAGGCGCAGCCAGCGCGCGGGCACCAGCATAGCGGCCACAAGCTGCACGCCGCATAGCCCGGCCAGCGTCCAGAAACGCCAGGGCTCGGCGCCAAGCCCGAGGGCGCTCAGGGGCGCGCCAAACAGCGCCAGCACCATCACGCTTTGCACAGCGAGAGGGTAAGGCGTTAGCCAGCGACCGATGGGGCGCGCACGTACAGCTCTACTCATAGCAATAGTGTAGCACAGGCGAGTTTTTGCGCGGAGGGGCGCTACACTCGGCAGAAAACAGCGCCGTGCTCGTTTTGGTTAGCGTGATCCCTCACCCACCAGAATGGCGGCGTGTCATGCCTTCGATCTATGTCTCTACCTGGCGTCGGCCTCTGGTCAAACTGCGCCTTTCCAGCTATACTACCAAGCATCGTACTACGCTGCTTGTAGCAACCTGGGGAGGATCACATGGCTCGTCTACGCCGCCTGCTCATCACCGCCGCACCCATGCTCTTCACGCTCGCCGTCGCCGCCACGAAGCTCCCCCGCCCCAACACATTCGGCTGGTGGTAGATCGTTCGCAGCCGCCCTCAGCAACAAACGGGTCGCCGGGAAGTCGCAAGACTCCGGCGGCCCGTTTGTTTATGCCCGCCTGTAGTACGCAGCACGAGGCACGCTGATGCGCAACCTTCCCGGCGCAGCCCGCCGCTACCTGATCGCGCTCTGGCTCTGCACCGCCGCCATTGGCGCGCTAACCCTGCCCGCGCTCCAGTCCACTGCCGTATCGCCCTGGCTCGCCCTCGCCGCCGTGATCGCCGTGATCGCCGCCGGCAGCGCCGCCGTGATGGTCGAGCTTCAGCCAGGCCACCGCGTAAGCCTCACCGTCCACGAGGCGCTGTGCATGCTGTTCGTGCCTGCACTGGGGCTTGCCGGGGCCTGGGCCTTCGCCATTGGCACCGCCCTGGTAGGCCTTGGGCAGCGCCGCCCCTGGGAGCGCACGCTGTTCAACAGCGCCAGCTACTTCCTGAGCTACTGCGGCGCCGCGCTCTGCTACATGCTCTTGCAGCCCCCCGGCGCCCTGCCGTTCGCCGGGCCGCAGGGCTTTCTGGCCTTTCTCGGGGCCGCTGGCGCCTACTACCTTAGCAACCTGCTGCTCGTAAGCCTGATGATCGCCCTGGCCACCAGCCAGCCGCTACGCCAGGTCTACCGCGAGCATCTACGCCAGGTCAACTGGGTGCAGCTGCTCACCTTCACGATCGGGGCCAGCATGGCCGCCCTCTGGGCCGTCAACCCCTGGCTGATCAGCTACGGCCTGCTCACGCTGGTGATCGCCCAACGCGCCTTCGCCGCTGTGGTGGCGCTCAACACAGAGACGCGCCAGCGCCAGCAGCTCGCCGAGGAGCGCGCCCACATGGCCGAGGAGCTACAGCGCCAGCAGGCCGAGCTGGAGCGCAGCGCCCGCCTCGCCGCCCTCGGTACCTTTTCCGCCGGTATCGCCCACGAGTTCAACAATCTGCTCACCGCCGTGATCGGCCACGCCCAGCTGGGACAGCTGCTCGACGACCCAAGCGCCAAGGACGAGACGCTCGCTGTGATCGGCCGCGTCTCCCAGCGCGGCACCAGCATCACCGGCAGCCTGCTCACCTTTGCCCGCCAGCGCGAGCCCGAGCTGCGCCTTGCCAATCTCCAGGACGCCATCGACGACACGCTGGCCCTGCTCGGCCACGATCTGCGCCGCGAGGGGGTGACGCTGCTGCTGGAGCTAGACGAGCTGCCACCGCTGCGCTGCGACCTCGGGCAGCTCGGCCAGGTGCTGCTGAATCTGCTCACCAACGCGCGTGACGCCCTGCGCGAGTGTGGCGGCGGTACGCTTCGCCTCGCCCTTGCCCGCGACAACGACCAGGCAGTGCTCACCGTCGCCGATAACGGCCCCGGCATCCCGCCCGAGGTGCTGTCCAGGCTCTTCCAGCCCTTTGTGACAACCAAAGCCAAGGGCAACGGCCTTGGCATGGCCATCTGCTACGGGATTATCGAGGCGCATCATGGCAGCATCGAGCTTGCCAGCGAGCTGGGGCACGGCACCACCGTGACCATCCGGCTACCCCTACCAACCGACAGCCCGGCGCAGGCCACAGGGCGCCTCGCGACAAGCACAGCCTGAGGGTAGCGCCCCACCTGGCGCCCTGTGGTACAATAATGCTAGCAGAAGCGCTCAGGCGCGCGCCGCAAGGCCGCCTGGGCGTGTCGTCTGTTCAGCAGCAAGCGATGCGCCCGCCGCATCCTTATATGTCGCCTTTCCGGCGCACTGAGCCTATGCTTCGCAACGATATTCGGAACATTGCTATTATCGCCCACGTGGACCACGGCAAAACCACGCTCGTGGACGCGCTGCTCCGGCAGAGCCGCATCTTCCGCGACAACCAGACCGTGGAAGACCGCGTGATGGACTCGAACGCCCTCGAGCGCGAGCGCGGCATCACTATCCTCTCCAAGACCACCGCCGTGATCTACCGAGGGGTCAAGATCAACATCGTAGACACGCCCGGCCACGCCGACTTCGGCGGCGAGGTGGAGCGCGTTATGAATATGGTCGACGGCGTGCTGCTGCTTGTAGACGCCGTGGACGGCCCCATGCCCCAGACAAAGTTTGTGCTGCGCAAGGCGCTGCAGGCCGGCCACCGCGCCATCGTCGTCGTCAACAAAGTTGATCGGCCCCAGTCGCGCCCGAACCACGTGGTGAACGAGACCTTCGACCTCTTCGTGGATCTCGGAGCCAACGACGAGCAGGCCGAGTTCGCGACGATCTACACCAACGCCGTGCTCGGCCACGCTGGCCGCTCGCCGCTAAAGATGTACCCGTCGCTGGAGCCGCTCTTCGAGTGCATCCTCGACCGCATCCCCGCCCCTGAGGTAGACGCGGACGCCCCAGCCCAGTTCCTTGTTACCACCAGCATCTACGACGACTACAAGGGCAAGATTATCACGGGCCGCCTCACCCGTGGCACGATCAGCAAGGGCCAGCCCCTCGCACGCATCAGCCGCGAAGGTGGCACGATCACGCCCGTGAAGATCAACCAGCTCTTCACCTACAACGGCCTGCATCGCGAGGAGGTGGAGAGCGCCAGCGCCGGCGACATTATCGCCCTTGCTGGTGTCGGCGACGCTGCAATCGGCGATACCATCGCCGACGCCACCAACCCCGAGGCGCTGCCCACGATCCGGGTCGAGGAGCCCACCGTCCTTATGACCTTCGGCGTGAACACCGGCCCCTTCGCCGGCCGCGAGGGCAGCTTTGTCACCTCACGCAAGCTGCGCGAGCGGCTCTACCAGGAGACCGAGCGCGACGTGGCCTTGCGCGTGCACGACACCGACAGCGCCGATGTCTTTATGGTGAGTGGGCGCGGCGAGCTGCACCTCGGTATCCTGATCGAGACCATGCGCCGCGAGGGCTACGAGTTTCAGGTCTCTAAGCCCGAGGTCATCTTCCACGAGGGCGAGGACGGCACCAAGCTCGAGCCGGTGGAACTGGTGGAGATCGAGGTCGCCGGCGACTACCAGGGCGCAGTGGTAGAGCTGCTTGGCCGTCGCCAGAGCCACATGCGCGACATGCGCGTCTCGGAGGATGGCAGCGTTCACTACTCGTACCTGGTGCCCACGCGCGGCCTGCTCGGCTTCCGCCAGATCTTCCTCACCTCTACACGCGGCACGGGCATTCTCAACAGCCTCTTCTACGGCTACGAGCCGGTGAGCGGCGAGATGGAGATGCGCACCGCAGGCAGCCTGATCGCCGCCGAGAGCGGCGTGGCCACCACCTTCGCCATTCACGGTGTGCAGGATCGCGGCACCTACTTTGTGGCCCCAGGCCAGGAAGTGTACGAGGGCATGGTGGTTGGCCAGCACATCCGCGATGTGGATCTTGAGGTGAATGTCTGCAAAGAGAAGCACCTCAACAACATGCGCAACAACAAGGGCGCCGAGACGATCCGCATCGAGACGCCGCGCACACTCTCGCTCGACGACGCCATCGAGTATATCGGCGAGGACGAGCTGGTGGAGGTTACGCCGAAGGGCTGGCGCATCCGCAAGAAGCTGCTCAACTCCGACGACCGCCGCCGCGAGAAGAAGAAGCGCGATATGGCGCTCGCGTAGGGGGAGACAAGGAGACAGGGAGAATCGCTCGCTACGCTCGCTCGGGAGACAAGGAGACAAGGAGCGCCTAACGGCATGGAGGAGCTGTCTCCTTGTCTCCTTGTCTCCTTGTCTCCTTGTCTCCTTGTCTCCTTGTCTCCTTGTCTCCTTGTCACTTAAACAACCTCTCACCTACCTTACTCATCCCCCTCTAATCTCCGCCTAAGGCTGCTCTTACCCCCTTGGCCCATACTTTGCTATGACGTTCCTCAGGGGGGCATCCCGAAGTCTCCCGCTGTGTCCCCTACCACACGCCCCATACGGGATCACTGCTTTTTCTGTTGTCCGCACCCAGTCGCAGCCTGGGTTTGTGGCAGGAAAGGGGTACACCCCCATGACGAGTCCGGTGCTTAACAGCCCTGGTGCGGCTGAGTCGATTATTCTGTACCTAAACGAGATCGGCGACGAGCCCCTGCTCACGTTTGCTCAGGAGCAGGAGCTAGCCCACGCAATCACCGACGGCCGCGAGGCCAAGCGTCGGCTTGCCAACGAGTCCCCGCTGCTGCCCGTCGAGCGGCGGCGCAGTGATGATCAGGTGGCTGCGGGGGAGCGCGCCCGTGCCCAGCTGATCAGCTCGAACCTGCGGCTCGTGGTGAGCATCGCCCGCCGCTATCAGGGCCACGGCCTCAGCCTGCTCGATCTTATCCAGGAGGGTAGCCTCGGCCTGATGCGGGCCGTCGACAAGTTCGACGCGAGCCGCGGCCTGAAGTTTTCCACCTACGCAACCTACTGGATCCGCCAGAGTGTGGGCCGCGCCATCGCCGACCAGGGGCGCACCGTGCGCCTGCCGGTGCATCTCGGCGAGCGGCTCTCCCGCCTCGCGCGCGTGCGCCAGCAGCTCACTCAGCGCCTCGACCGCGACCCCACCCAGGAGGAGGTTGCCAGTGAGCTTGGGCTTACCACCGAGCAGGTGACACGCGCCGAGCAGGCCGCTATGGCGCCCGCCTCGCTCGACGAGGCCCACACCGACGATGGCAGCGGCTCGCTCGCTGAGATCATCGCCGACCCGCTCCAGCCCTCGCCACTCGAGGAAGTCACCCATGGCCTGCTCCGCGACGATCTGAGCGAGGCGCTCGCGCACCTCACCCCGCGTGAGCGCAACATTCTCAGTTTGCGCTACGGCCTCGGCGGGGCCACGGCGATGACGCTGGAGCAGATCGGCCAGACGCTTGGCCTCACCCGTGAGCGCGTGCGCCAGCTGGAGAGCGAGGCGCTTAAGAAGCTGCGCGACCCGATGATGGCCCGCCGCATCCACGGCTACTTCGACGAAACGTAGAGCTGCCCTCACCCCCCTAGCCCCCTCTCCCGTTCTGGGAGAGGGGGTGAATTCATGCTAAGGCAGTCCCCCTTTCCCCCGGAGGAAGAGGGGCTGCTTACTTCACGGCAGGGATGCGAGAGCCAGCTCGGCGCGCTCGCGCCAGATCGAGGCGGGGGCGAGGTCGGCGGCGCGAATGAGCGCAGCGCGGGCAGCACCAGAGTCGCCCATGGCGGCGAGGGCTGCTCCAAGATAGTAGGCTGCCTCCGGCCCTGCTCCTACAGTCTGTGCGGCCCGCGCCGCCTCAACGGCCTGCGCGAAATGGCCACAATGGTAGCTGCTGGCCGCCAGGGCGCCCTGGGCTTCCGCATTCTGGCCGAGCATCTTGGCGGCAAGCTCCGCCAGGGGCAGCCCACTTTCGCACAGCTCGTAGGTGGTGGCAAGGTGGAAGCGCGCCGCCAGCAGCGCGTAGCGCCCGCGCTCTGCGGCGGGCGCCTGGACCAGCGCCTGCGCGTACGCCAAGGCGGCCTGGTCGTACTCGCGGCGGGCAGCGTGCCAGCTGGCCCACGCAAGCTGCACGTCGGGGTCGCCGGGGGCAAGGCGGGCCACGCTGTCGATCTGGGCGCGGGCGGCCTCGGTGGCGTCGGCATCGAGGTAGGCCAGGGCGAGCAGCGTGCGCGCCCGTGGATCGTCGGGGTACTGGGCAACCAGCGCCTCCAGGCGCACAAGGCCGCCCTGGGCGTCGCCAGCGCGCCAACGGGTGTAGGCGGCGTAGGCGGCCGCGCTCAGCGCCTCGGGGCCGCGTGCGTCTACCTGCGCAAACTGCTGCTCCGCCAGGCCATACAGCCCGAGCCCAAGGTAGAGCTGGCCGAGCAGCTGCGTGCGGGCGGCAGACGGGGACAGCTCTAGCACCGCCGCGAGCTGCGCTGGCCCCGCGCCGGTCACCACAAGCAGCGGCGTCAACAGTGGGGGGGCGGGTGGCGCGGGCACGTCAGCGGGCTCCGCCCATGTCGCCCGTGCGGCACGCGGGTCGGCGTGCGCCTGGAGCAACGCCAGGCGGTAGCGGGCGAGCGCGACCCAGTCTGGCGGGAGCGCCCCAACAATGGCGGCGCTGTAGCCCGCGTTGGCGACAAGATAGTCGCCCTGGCGCAGCGCCTGCTCGGCGGCGAGCAGGCGGCCCGGCGCACGGTAGGCGCAGGCGGCCGGGCTGCGGCAATCCTCTAGCAGCAGCCAAGTGCGCGCGGCGAGCTCGGCGCGGCCATTGTCGGCGAGGGCGTGGCCCAGGTAAAGCAATGCCAGCTGGTAGTCGGCGGGGGCGAGGCCACGCTGCATAGCGGCGCGCAGGACTTTCTCGGCGGGCAGCGGCTCGCCGCGCAGGGCGCGCACCATACCCAGCCGCAGCTGGGCGGAGGGCAGCGCGGGCGCAAGCGGTTCGTAGGCCGCAAGCGCCTCGTGGTAGCGCCCAGCGACGAACAGCCTATCCGCGGCGCGCAGCCCGTCGCGCGGGTCGGGGCGGAAGACAAAGCCGAGCGCCACGGCTGCCAGCAGCAGCGCGGTGAGGCAGCGCAGGCCGAGGACGAGGCGCGATTTCACGTTACACCCTGCCAGTTGGACCACCACGAGCCGCGCCGAACCGTTTAGCTCATCAAGCTACGCGCCGAACCGTTTGGATGGCGAAAGGCGCGAAGGCCTGCGAAAGGCGCGAACGCGAAAAGCGCGAAGCTCTGGTTTCGTGGTGGTTCGCGGTCTTTCGCGGCTTTCGTGGTCCAAACGGTTCGCGGTCTTTCGCGGCTTTCGTGGTCCAAACGGTTCGTGGTCTAGATGCGCTCACTTCTCGCCGCGCGGCCAGATCGCCCAGAGCACGGCGGCGACGGCGGCGGTCCAGGCGCGGTCGGCCTCCTTGGCAAAGCCGCGGGTGCGCAGCTGCACGCCGCCGAGGAACAGGCCCGTGGCCATCATACCGCCGGCCAGACGATCGGTGGAGCGCTCCACCCGGCGCATACCGCGCTCAAGGCGCGTAAAGTCCGTCCGCGTGGAGAGCTCGCCACGATTAGCGGCCTTGTAGTAGCTATCCATCTGGCGCGGCAAGGCAAGCAGGATCTGGCCGATCTCGCGCAGCTCCTTCTGCACCTGATCGGGCCAGCTGTTGCTGGCGCGCTCCTGGCTCACCAGCTTGAGCGTAAAGGGGCGCAGCTCCTCGAACAGGTTGATGTCGGGGCAGATCTCGGTGGCGAGGCCGGCAACCATGCTCAGGGCCCGCCCAAAGTAGAGCAGATCCTGCGGGATCTGGAAGGGCAGATCGTAGACGATATCGCGGGTCTCCGCTAAGATCGTCTCGACATCCATGTTCGTCACCTCACGCATGGTGCGGTTGAACGAGTAGCGCAGCAGGATCTGCACGGCCTGCACGATCGGACGCTTGTCGGCGCCAGGCAAAATCATGTGCAGCTTGTCGAGCGTGTCGACGATGCGCTCGGCGTCGTTCGTGGCGAGGCCCACCACGCCACCCCGCACCACGTCCATCGTCTGGGGCGGCAGCACACCGACCATGCCGAAGTCCACAAAGATGATCGTGAAGGGCCGACCGGGGGCGCTGGCGTGCGCCTCGGCATCGCCAAAGAGATGCCCATCGGACATCACGCCATCGCGCTTGGTGTCCGCCGGGGGGGTGGCCCCATTGGTATAGGCCACGGCGGGCAGCTCAGGCTCGACCCGCACAAACAGGTTGCCGGGGTGCGGGTCGGCGTGGAAGAAGCCATCGATGAAGAACTGCTTCAGGTAACAATTGTTCAGGCGAGAGACTAGCTCCAGGCGGCTTACGCCGAGCGCATCCAGGGTGGGCAGGTCGTTGATCTTAATCCCGCTGATGCGCTCCATCACCAGGACGCGCCGCCTAGTAAGCTCGGCAACCGGCTTGGGCACATGGATGCCCTCCACGCCCGCAAAGTTGGCGCGAAAGATGGCGGCGTTCTTGGCCTCCTGCACGTAGTCGAGCTCCTGCACGAGCACCTTGGCGAACTCGGCGAGCAGGGCATCCAGGTCGGCGCGGCGCCTTATCGGCGGGTAGTTCTTGATCAGACGAATCACCCAGGCCACGGCGCTCAGATCCACCTCGATGATCTGCTCGATGAAGGGGCGCTGCACCTTCACCGCAACCTCGCGCCCATCGCGCAGGGTGGCGAAGTGGACCTGCCCAAGCGAGGCGGCGGCCACAGCCTCCTGATCAAAGCGTAGGAAAAGCTCACTGGGCGGGGCGCCAAGCTCTGCGATGATCACCTCGAGCACGTGGCCAGCGGGCGCGGGTGGCACCTCGTCCTGAAGACCGGCCAGCTCGCGGCGCACCGCCTCGGGCACGATGTCGGCGCGTGATGAGAGGAACTGGCCGAGCTTGATCTGCATACCGCCCAGCTCCAGGGCCATGCCCCGGAACACGCGTGCGATGCGCGTCCAGCGCTGGGGGGCGCTGCGACGCACGTACCAGCGCAGCAGGCTGAAGCGGGCCAGAAACACATCCCAGAAGTAGATATGGATCAGCACGCCGAGAAAAAACGCCGAGACGCGCAAGAAGCGCTGACGAGGGTGAAACTGGGGTGCGGCGCTCGGGCGTGGCTCCGCCGTCTGATTAGGGATGGGCGGATCGGGCCGTCGGATCTGAAAAACTTGCGTCATACTCACATCGCTAGTGGTCGTCTCTCCACCAGAGTATACCAGAAACCCCCGCCCGCCGACGGCCGCACGTCCGGCTGGTGCCCTTCGACCGACTGAGGGCAAATTAAACCCTGCGACCGATCCAGGCGGGCGCCAGGGCCGCTACCATGACGATGGAACGGATCGCCCGCTGAGGCGCCGGCCATGCAGCCAACTTTGCAGCCAGAACACAGGATCTATGGCCATCGATAGTGTACGACTCCTCACTGATAGCGCGGCGCAGCTCTGGCGCCGCCTCGACGATATTCGCCCGCTTGATACGCCTACCCCTGGCGCCAGCTTCGACGAGTGGCTGGGCTTCACCAAAGGCTTTCAGCTCGACCAGGCCGAGGAGCAGGCGCTGCGCCGCGACTACCGCCGCCTGCTCACGCTGCTTGAGGAGCTCGAGATACTGGTGCGCTCACGCGCCCGCGCCCTCGCCCTGGTGCGCGAGCAAGCCGCTGGCCCGCACCCCCCAACCCTCGCTCCCTGAGCGCCCGAGCCCTTTGGACCACGAAGCCGCGAATGGGTGCGAACCACCGCGAAACCGGCCATGCGCGTTCGCGCCCTTCGTGCCACTTCGTGCTGTTCGTGGTCCAGACGTTCGCGTCGCTCGTCGGTCTTCCCATACGGTTGCCGAATCGGGCACGAGCATGTATAGTAGTGGCCGTTTATCGCCACACTAGCACACCCTCGGAGGAGTGCCCATGTCGCTTGAAGTTGCTATCGACGAGCTCGTCCGACGGATCAGCGCCGCCAGCCCCAGCGCCGTCACCCGTGTGACGCGCGTCTCCGACGAGGAGGCCAGCTTACGCGCCTACGCCCCCGCCAGCGACGAGGCCACGATCAAGGCCGCCACCCAGGAGTACACGCTCCAACTGCTGATCGGCGAGGGCCTCGATGTGCAGGTGCTCGTCTACGACATCGCCACGTCGCTGCCGCCGGAGGAGTGACACGGTGACACGGTGACACGGTGACCGGGTGACACCTATCGGTGCCGTGAGGTGTCACCCGGTCAGCCGAGCGTAGCGAGGCCTGTCACTGTGTCACCCGGTCGCCCCCTCACCCGGTCATCACCTCACTCCTTCAGCTCCTCCACCAGCCACTCTAGGGCAAGCAGGTACCCGCGCCAGCCCAGGCCCGCGATCTGCCCTGTGGCCACCGGCGCCACCAGCGAGCTGTGCCGGAACGGCTCGCGCTTGTAGACGTTCGAGAGATGCACCTCGATGATTGGCGCGCTCAGGGCCGCCAGCGCGTCGCGCAGCGCCAGCCCGTAGTGCGTCAGGGCGCCGGGGTTAATGATGATCCCCGCCGCCGTCCACCCCTCCCCCTGGAGCATGTCTACCAGAGCCCCCTCGTGGTTCGACTGAAAGCTGATCAGCCGTAGCCCCGCTGCCGCAGCCCGCGCCGCCAGGGCCGCGTCGATCTCGGCCAGCGTTGTGCTGCCGTAAATCTCCGGCTGGCGCCGCCCCAGCATGTTGAGGTTCGGACCGTGCAGCGCGAGGATGGTTTGCATTGGGCGCTCTCTATGAGACGCGACGGTGGACGGTGGACGGTGCTCGGGCAGACGTTCGGCTATCGGCTATCGGCTATCGGCTATCGGCTATCGGCTACCGCGCTAGCAGCGGCAGGTAGTAGGTGCGCCGCACCACTGGGCCGGGGTAGACGAGCGTAAGCTCTACGCTGTCGCGCACGCTGCTGTTGGTGCGCGAGCGGGCCTCCACGCTGATCCTGCCGATGATGTCACGCGGGAGGTTCGCCGGCACGATCACCTCGACCGCCACACGGAAGCGGCTGTCTTTGTCGATCTGCACCGTGCTGGGCGTGAGCGTCACCGTCCAGCCGGTGGGCGCCCCCGTGGCCACAAGGTCGAAGGTGTCCAGGTCGTTGCCGCTGTTGTACACGCTCAGGCCGCTCAGGCTCTGCGGCGGCCCCGCCTGCACCACCCGCACCTGCGACGCTGAGAGATCCACACCAGCTACCAGCAGCACGCTAATGCTGTCGGTAGCATCGTCATTGACCGTCGGATCGCCCACTAGTTCCGCCCTCACGCGGGCGAAGCCGGACGTGTTGGCCCGTAGCCCGTTGGGGAGAAGCACGCGCACCTCCACCACCAGGCTCTGGCCGGCGCCCAGGTTCACCAGGTTCGGCGTCACCGTTGTGGCCCAGCCGTTCGCCTCGCCTGCGGTGAGGCTGAAGAGCCCCTGTGTGGTGCCGATGTTGGTGAGCGTGTGCGTGAAGACCGCCGTGCTCTCTGGCACCGCCGCGCCGATGTTGTCTGGCGACAGCAGCACGCCGAAGGCCGGCCCCACCGTCGTGATGTCCGCTTCGTCGTCCAGCAGCGGCGCGCTGGTGCCATCCTCGAACAGGCGCAGCGTGGTGGTGTTCGTCACGCCGATGGTGGCGCTGATGGGCGAGGTAACCTGCAAGCTCACCGTGGCTGTTCCACCCGGCACCAGGGGCGCTGTGGGGCTGCCTGTCACCAGCGAGCTCCAGCCGGCGCTGCTGTCTTGCACCTCCACGCTGAAGGCCGTTGTGGTGGTGCCCGTGTTCGTGACGATGTGGGTGAAGGTGGCGCTCTGCCCGGCATCCACGTTCTTGCGCGTGCCAGGCGATAGGTCGGCCGCCGTGATGCTCGCCACCGTAGCCGTGTCTACTGCGCTGTCGCTCTCCGCGCCGCCCTGGGCCGTTGCCGTGACGGTGATGATGTTTGTGGTGCCGGCGCTGATCACGTTGGGGATGCGGGCCGTCACGGTGACGGTGCGCGTCAGGCCACGCGTCACGTTCAGGGCCAGCGTGGGCGTGACGATCACGTTCCAGCCTGGCGTGCTGGCGGCGAGGCCGAGCGTGAAGCTGTCGGTGCCGTTGCC
>JAYUYB010000487.1:0-9219 GCA_043752655.1 Chloroflexota bacterium | reverse complement strand
ACATTCCTGTGGCAATAAATCCGGCTTTGAGTTTTGCGATCAGCACGGCCCGATTGTTGACCATATGATTGCTCGTGACACGCGCATAGCCAAGCGTGCGAAGGTAGTCGAGCAAGCGCCGTAGAAATGCTGAGTAAATCCCTTGATTTTGGTATGCGGGCAGAATGCCTGTCCAGAGCATAATAAAGGTGTCAGCCTCTCGTTGTTGACCGATTGACCAGCCAATTGGTTCGTTCTCCGCATTATAGAAGACGAACTGTTCGGTGTGGCTCTGAAAAGCATCGCGCAAAGGCTGTGGAATGGGCATGGTTGGCATCAGCCCAAGTTCGGGCGATGGAGTAAAGACCTGGTAGGCAATGCTGCCTGTAACAGCATAAACGGTTGCACTGTCGACTGCGCGAATGGTGATGCTCGGTGTGGGCGTGAATGGAAAGAATTGTTGGCGTATGTTGTCAAAGGCCATACTTGTTTCCTTCCTCTGTTGCAATTCGTGCGCCGCTACGCCCGCCGCTTCAGCTCGTAGCGCAGCATACCGGCCACGCTCATGCGGCTCCAGCTGCGCGCCACAAGCGCGGCGGGGCCGTCGGCGGGGTAGGGCAACCAGCGCGCCGCCAGAGCCTCCACGTCGGGGGTGCCATCGGCCAGAGCCCGCTCCACCAGGGCCGCCAGCCCCTCCACCTGGTCCTCGGCGCGACCAAGCTGGAAGGCTACGTCGTCGTGGGGGCCGTGGTGGGTCACGTAGATGCGCGGGATGGCGTGGCTGCGCAGCATGGCGATCGTGGCGCGGTGGGCGGCCAGGTCGTAGCTTGGCACCGGGGTGACGGGGAAGGCCAGTCCCCAGCGGTCCATCGTAAGGCCGGCCGCGTCGCCGATGAACAGGCCGCCGCTCTTGCGATCCCAGAACGAGAGATGGTCCGGCGAGTGGCCGGGGGTCGCGATGGCCTCCAGAACCACAGCGCGCCCGAGGTCGAGCTGCAGCTGCTCGGCGGGTCGCAGGCGCTCAGCGGGGATTGGCAGCATGTCGCCGTGGAGCGGCCAAGCCTCCTCGCCTACGGCGCGGCGCACGCTTAGCAGCAGCCGCGAGGGGTCGACCAGGTGCTCGCCCGTCATGCTGTGGATGTAAACCTGGGCGCGGGGCAGGGCGGCGGCGAGGTAGCCAGCGCCGCCCGCGTGGTCCATGTGAATATGCGTGCAGATGATGTGGTCCACCTGCTCGGGGCGCACGCCAAGGCGCTCCAGGCCGGCGAGGGTGTGCGGCACCGTGAGGGCCGTGCCGGTCTCGATCAGGGCGATGGCCTCACCGCGCACCACGTACGTCACGCCGACGCCGGGGATGCCGAGCAGGTTGTGGTCGATCGCAGTGATGTGATCATCGACTGGGATAAGCTCCACGCTGGGCCTCCTCGGGCAAGGGGACAGGGGACAGGGAACTGGGGACAGGCTGGACGGCACAATCGGAACATCATCCGCAGATTGCGCAGATTACGCAGATGGTAATGGGCCGGAAATCTGCGTCATCTGCGGATACCATGCCCGGTGGCCGGAGTTGCCACTACTCACCGCGCCCGCCGCGCCCGCCACGGCGCCTGCGGCGGCGGGCCAGCGGGCCACCCTGGGCCGTATCGCCTGTCGGCGCATCGTCCTCGTCGCTCTCGGGCGCAGCTGGAGCCTCCGGTTGCACAGGGGCGGCTGCCTGGGGCGGCGGCGTGGGACGAGGCGACACCGGCAGCAGGGGCGTCGGCCGCTGCGCGGGCGCGGGGCGCGGCTGGGGCGTCGGCTCGGCGCTGAGCGCTGGGGGCGCCTCGTCGTCGTCATGCAGCTCAAGGTCGTCGGGCTGATCGTAGCTCTCCAGCTCGTCGCGCAGCTTGCGGCGCTCGCCCCGGTCGCGCGGCTCGTGGCGGCGCGGCGCGGCCGCAGGGGTGATCCCCTCGACATTGCGCGCGCGGGCCAGGGCGGCCACCTGGGCCGTGGCCACCTCAAGCTTATCGAGGTCATAGGTCTCGTGCATGCCGCTGCTGGCGAGCTGCACGATCAGCTGCTGCTTGAGGATATGCTGGCCCACCACCTCGCCAGGGCCATCCGGCGTCTGCACCCAGGTACCCTTGCGCGGCAGCTCGGCGCGCATGGCCACATACTGCTCGTGCTCGTAGCTCAGGCAGCAGAGCAGGCGCCCGCAGACGCCACTGATCTTGCTGGGGTTGAGGGGCAGATCCTGATCTTTGGCCATCTTGATGCTGACGCGGGCGTAGTCGGGCAGGAACGAGGCGCAGCAGAGCACGCGGCCGCAGGGGCCGATCCCGCCAAGCAGCTTGGCTTCGTCGCGCGGGCCGATCTGGCGCAGCTCGATCCGGCTCTTGAACGTGCGCGCCAGGTCGCGCACGAGCATACGGAAATCCACGCGCTTCTCGGCGGTGAAGTAGAAGGTAAGGCGCGAGCCATCGAAGCTGTACTCGGCCTTTACCAGACTCATGGGCAGGCTGTGCTCACGAACCTTCTCGGCGCAGCGGGCCAGCACCTCGTCGTGGCGAGCTTGGAGCACGCGCAGGCGCTCGTGATCGGTCTCATCGGCGCGGCGCACCACCGGCTTCAGCTCGCCCACAACCTCGCTCTCGGGCACCTCGCGGCGCTCGTAGGCCACCCTGGCCAGCTCCAGGCCGCGCACCGTCTCCACGACCACATGCTCGCCGGGGCGCAGCTCTAGCGCTTGCGGGTCGAAGTAGTAGATCTTGCCGCTATCTTTGAAACGGATGCCAATAACGATGGGCATTGCAATCTATTCTGCCTGGAGCTACTTCGGCCCCAAAACTTTAAACGCATTGACGCGCTGCTGGCGTCCCTTGAGCGCAAGCTCGCCCATCTCCTGAAGCTGAAAGCCATCCGCCACCAGGCGGGCGGTGTCCTCGCCGATCAGCACGCCGCCGGGCTCGGCCTGCCCCTCCAGGCGCGAGGCCGTGTTGACCGTATCGCCGATGGCGGTGTACTCCAGGCGGTGGCGGGTGCCAAAAAAACCGGTGTAGGCGGCTCCCGTATTCACGCCGATGCGGATGCTAAAGGCCTTGCTCGCGTCCCACTTGCTCACCAGGCGCTGCTGGGCGCTCTGCATCTCCAAGGCGGCGGCCACAGAGCGCATGGCGTGCAGCTCGTCCACAGGCTCGTCGGGCAGCCTGGGGGCACCAAACACGGCCATGATACCATCTCCGATATATTTGTCCACCGTGCCGTTGTAGCGGAAGATCACGTCGGTCATCTCGTGCAGATACTCGTTCAGCAGATCCTGCACCTCGCGGGGCGAGAGACGTTCGGAGAGCGAGGTGAAGCCCTTAACATCGGCGAAGAGCACCGACACAATCTGCTCCTGGGCCTCCCAGAGCTTGCCGTGCTGGGCGACGTAGCGGGCGAGCGCCTTGGCGACATTGGGCGACAGGAAGCGCTCGAGATTCTGGCGCAGCTGGCCCTGGGTGCGCAGCTCCTCGGTGAGCCGGGCGCGCTCGATGGCCACGGCGGCGAAGTTAGCGATCGCCACGACCAGGTCGCGGTCGCGCTCGGAGAACTTCTCGCGGCCGGGCGAGTCCAGCAGGATCAGGCCGATAGCGTTGCCCTGCACAAGCAGCGGCACACAGATCGCAGAGCGAATATTCGCGCTGATAATGCTCTCGGAGCCGGCGAAGTCGAGCCGGGCGTCGTGCGTAAGCACCGCCTCGCCGCCCTCCAGGGCCTTGCGCACAATCGAGCTGGAGATCGCGATATCGCCGGTGCCGGTGGGGAGCACCACGCGCGGCACCAGCTCGTCGCCCTTGCGTAGCAGCAGGAAGCCGCGCTGGGCGGGGACCACGCGGATCACCTCTTCCATCACCTTGTCGAGCAGCTCGCGGAAGTCCACCACCTGGCCAAGCCGCATGCCGATCGTGTAGAAGGCCTGAATATCCACCGACTCCAGGCGCAGCTCGTGAGAGACGACCGCCTTGGCCTCGGAGGCGAGCGGGAAGTAGCGATTATCGTCGAGCACCACGCTCTGGGCGGCGCGATCCTCGAACTGAAGCTCGAAGGGGCCAACGCCGATCACATCGCCATCGCCGAGCTGCTCCTCCTTCACGCGCAGCCGGTTCACCGTCACGCCGTTGCGGCTCTCAAGGTCGAGCAGCCAGACCTGGCGACCGCGCAGCTCGATGCGGGCGTGCTTGCGCGAGACGATCGCGTGGTTCAGGACAATCTCGTTCTCAAGCTGGCGGCCGATCGTGAGGCCGTGCTCGGGGACGGCGAAGGCCTTCTGCTCGCCGTTCACGGTGACTGCGATACGCGCCATGGGTAGCTCCGGGGAGTGATAGCCGATAGCCGATAGCCGATAGCCGATAGCCGGTCATCTGGCTAGTGGGCGGCGAGATGAGTTATAGCCGATAGCTGATAGCCGGTCATCCGGTTAGTGGGCGGTGAGCGGTGGGTGACAGTGTACCGACTATCGTTACTAACTTGTAATCGTGCCTTGCTATGGGTACAAACGACCAGAGCGACGAGATTCAGGAACTGGGCGCAATGTAGCGCTTCGCAGCTATCGGGTATCGGCTATCGGCTATTCTAGGCGACCTCGCCCCAGAGCAGCCCCGCCAGCTCGGGCGAGACGATGACGCTCTGGCCAGGGCGCTGCAAGGTGACGCCGTAGGTGGGGGAGCTGTCGGAGACGGTGAAAGTGACGCCAGGCACGATGCTATTGCTCTGGAGATAGCGGATCAGATCGCTATCCTCTTCGGCCTCCTCGACGATCCGGCGCACAGTGAAGGGCGTGCCTGGGGCCACCTGGTCGAGCCGGGTGCCGCCCTCATAGCCCTCTGCGTTGCCAGGGATCGGGTTGCCGTGCGGGCAGGTGGTGGAGTGTCCAACCAGGCTAGTGATGCGCGCCTCCATCGCAGGCGACAGGGCGTGCTCCAGGCGTACAGCCTCCTCGTGGATCGCATCCCAGGGCATGCCCATCACATCGACGAGAAAGCGCTCCAGGATGCGATGGCGGCGCACCATCGCCTCGGCGAGCGTGAAGCCTGCGGGGGTGAGGCGGATCTCGCCGCGGGCGTCGCGGGTGATCAGGCCCTTCTTCTCGATCTGGGCGACAATATGCGTGACAGTCGGCGGCTGCACGCTCATCCAGCGGGCGAGGCGGGCCGCGATCACGGGCTCGCTGCGCGCGGCCAGGTAGTAGATCACCTCGAGATACTCGCGCTCCTTATCGGTCGGGCCCTCCTCGCCGGCGTGGTGGCGGCGGCGGGGGTGATTGGTTTTATCGCGCGTCTGTTCGGTCACGGGCGGACCTCCATTCGGCTGCGGCGCAGCGGCGCGGCACAAACGTTTTAGCGCTCTGGGCATTATAGCCCGGCGGGGGCCGGGGGGCAACACTGCGGGCGCCCTGTGCTATAATCGCCCCCTAATGACACCTGGAAGGGAAGCGCACGCCATGCAGCGATTCGAGGCGCGCACCGGCCAGCTCGGCCTTGTGGGCGGCATCCGCCAGGAGCGGAGCGATCTCATCACGGTGGTGGAGCCTGCCTCGCTCTTCGCGCCCGAGGCGCGCAAGGGTCGGCTCTACCTGCTCGTCGAGGCCGATGCAGGCGCCCCGCGCGCGCTCGCCGCCTGCCAGCTTGTGGCCCGCGTGGTGCGCCGCGTCTTCTACGAAGATACGACCTTCAGCGTCACCTCGGCGCTGCGCTCTGCCGTGCGCGCCGCCAACAAGGCGCTCTACGAGCAGAACTTCAAGCTGCCTGCCTCCCAGCGTGCCCAGGTGGGCCTCTGCTGCGCAGTTCTACGCGAGAGCGACCTGTACGTGGCGCAGGTGCAGCCCGCCCAGGCCTACGTGCTCAGTGAGGGCCACCTGCGTGCATTGCCCGCCCATCCCTCGTGGGACCCGGCCCATGCGAGCGCCGCGCCATTTATGCGCTCCGGCGCCCTCGGGGCTAGCCTCTTCGTGGAGCCCGAGCTGTACCGCTGCCCCGTGCGCCCCGGCGACGCGGCCATGCTCTGCTCCAGCAACCTCGCCGCTGCCCTTGCCCGCCCCATGGTGGACGAGCTGCTGCACCGTGGCGACGCCGCCTCTGCCGCCGAGGGCCTGGCTGCGCTCGCCGTAGAGGCTGGCCTTGGCGACGTGCATGCGCTCGCCCTTGCTATCAACCCGCCCCTGAGCAAGGCGGCCCAGGCGGCGCCCCTCAGCCCGACCGGCGTCAGCGAGCGCGGCAGGCTCGCCGCCCGCTCGCTGGGCGGCTGGTTTATGGCCCTCGGTGCCGACGCCGCGCGGCTCACCCGGCGTCGCCCTGGCCCCGTGCATCGGCCCGACCCCGCACAGCCTGATCCGCTGCATACCATGCCTGAGCAGCCGGGCCACTCGGCCGCGCCGCAACCTCGCCCGGTGCCGCTCGACCTTGGCGAGAGCCTTGGCGAGCGCTACGAGCGCAACCGCCGCGAGCGGCCTGACACAGCCCCATTGCGCCAGGAGAACCTGCCCCCCTCCACTTTTCTTGGCGAGGATCCCTACCCCGCCCATGCCGCCGCGACGACGACGCGCCGGATCGACCTTGGCGAGCCGCAGCTGGCCGACTCACGCCCCTATCGCCCGCGCTACGAGATCCGCCCGCTCGTCGATCTTAGCTGGGGCGAGCGCCTGGCGCTGCCCTTCCGTAAGCTCGCCATGGGCGTAGAGGACGGCCTGCGCCCCCGCCGCCGCCCCGCCGCCGCCCCCGCCCCGCGCCCCATCCCACGCGGCCAGGGCCTCTCGTACCGCCGCACAAAGCCGCCCTTCCCATGGGCGCTGCTGGTGGGCCTTGTGCTCGTGGTGGCCGCGCTCTTCTTCTATGGCCTTACGCTCACGCGCCAGAACGACCAGGACCTCGCCCTGGAGTACTTTGCCGCCGCCGACCAGCGCCTTGTCGCTGTGCGCGACAGCCCCGACGAGGCTGCCGCCATCGAGGAGCTCGACATGGCCCGCCAGGCGATCGACGAGGTGCGCGCCAGCCCCAACGTCACCGACACCAACCCCACGCTCTGGCTGCGCTACCAAGAGCTGCAGCGCGAGTACGAGCGCGCCCTAGCCGCCGTGCAGCACGTCACCTTCCTCGATGCGCCGACGGTGCTTGCCACGCACCCAGATCCGCAGGGGCGCTTTATAAGTGTGGTGGTGCCGCCAGCCCTGGTGAACATCACCGATACCAATGTGCTAGAGGGGCTGCGCTACATCTACGCCCTCGACAACGACGAGCAGCGCGCCCGTCTCTACCGCATCCCGCGCGACGGCGGCGCACCCCAGCCCTACCTCAGCCCCGGCCAGTCGGTGGGCACCGCGATTGTGGGGCCGCTGCGCGCTGCGCTCTGGCGCATCGATCAGGTGGTGGCGGTGGATCAGGCCACGAGCGGCTTCGGCTACTACTTCCGCAACGCGGGCAGCTGGAACTACTCGAAGCTTGGCGCCAGCGAGATCTGGAGCCTGCGCGATCGGCTCGACATTGAGGAGTACGACGGCAACCTGTATGTCTGGGGCGCCCAGCCCAACGAGCTGCTCAAGTTCCGCTCCGGTAGCTATGGCGATACGCCCGACTTCTGGCTCGACCCCGGCGGCCTCGCCGAGCTCGATCTGAGCACTGTGGTGGATATGGCCGTGGACGGCAGCGTCTACCTGCTGCGCTCCGACGGCTCTGTGATGGTCTTCAGCCTTGGGCAGCTGGTGGGCGAGGTGAAGCCCGAGGAGATCACGCCGCCGATCAGCATCGTGAACGGCTTCTATGTTACGGGCAACACGCCTGAGGATGGACACTTCTACCTTGTGGACTCGCGCAACGAGCGTGTGATCCAGATGGAGAAGAGCACCGGCAAGGTGCTCCAGCAGATCAAGGTGCGCCCCGACGACGCGCTCCAGCTTAAGGAGCTTGCTGCGCTCGTGGTGGACGACAGCGGCGCGCGCCCGATCCTCTACCTTGTGAACGGCAACCAGCTGCTGCGGGCCGAGCTGCCCGCCCCGCCGCGCCCCTTCCGCGAGCCTGGCACCGCTGGCACGAGCACGCCCGCCGCCACGCCAACGCCATGAGCCGATTGTTGAATAGACGGTGGACGGTGGACGGTGGACAGTGGACGACCGTAGCGCTTGTGGTCGTCAGGCTGCTCGCCGCGCTGCTCGTGCTGCTGCTGCTTACGGCCTGCGCCGCCGAGCCCGCCGTTGGCGGCGACGGCAGCCCCACACCCGAGGCAGCGGTCTTAAGCTTCATTGAAGACCTGAACAGCGCGCTCAAAAGCCCAAACCTGGCCGATCCCGTGGCGCGGCGCGGGCTGGCCGAGCGCCTTGCCAGCCGCTTCGCCCCTAGCGAGCGGGCCGACCAGCGCGCCGTGCTGGGCCAGATGCTCGCTGGCTTTGCCGATAGCGCCGCGCGCCCCATCGTGGGCAGCAAGGTGCAGCTCGAAGTGACTTACAGCGGCACTGAGATCATCACGAGCAGCGGCGACGAGGCCCTGATCGGCGTGCGTGATGGCCTGCTTACGCTGCGCTGGCTCGACGCCTCCGGCGAGCTGCTGCGCGAGCGCTCCCGCGCCCTCACCGACGTGCTCGGCGAGACGCGCGGCGGCCTCCCGGTGCTGCGCGTGGGCAGCTCGTGGTATATGACGGAGCGGTGAGCGCGCCGGAGACAAGGAGCATCGCTCGCTGCGCTCGCTGGGGAGACAAGGAGACAAGGAGCATCGCTCGCTGCGCTCGCTGGGGAGACAAGGAGACAAGGAGCGCCTATCGGAGTACAAGGGGTGTCTCCTTGTCTCCTTGTCTCCTTGTCTCCTTGTCTCCCGGTCTCCTTGTCTCCTTGTCTCCGAAGCGCGGCGGGAAGCGGTCGACGTTGGCGCCCCAGGGCAGCTCGATGATCTTGTGGCGGGGGATGGTGGCGGGCACGGTGGTGTGGAGCGGGGTGACGATGCGGTCAGCCGTGTTGCACTGCCAGGTGGCCCAGCGGCGCATCGGGCCGCCGAGCGCGTCGTCGATGCGGCGCTTGCGCACGGATGGCGGGTCCACGATCAGGGCGTTCACTTCTAGAAGCGCGGGCACGCCGAGCTGGCGGGCGGCGATCAGGCCGACGCCGGCGAAGTTGTAGTAGCGCTCGATGATCGCGTCGGGCCGCAGGGCGCGGGCCAGGCGCAGGATGGGCGCCGCACCCAGCAGGCTCAGCGCCTTGGGCACGTCCTGATGGTGCAGGTGGAAGCCGTCGAGGCTGC
>JAYUYB010000486.1:0-3815 GCA_043752655.1 Chloroflexota bacterium | reverse complement strand
CAGCAGATCGTCGCGCACCACAGGCGCCACATTGTAGGTCGGGTAGGCGCTCTTGTCATCGTCCAGCAGCACCAGCTCGTCGGCGCGAATGCGGCCATCGGTGCCGAAGGCCACGATCGCGTCCACATCGCCATTCTTCAGCGCGTCGTAGCGCAGCGAGCCCGTGCCGAGCTGGCTGTACTCCTGGAAATCTTCAATCGTCGCGCCGTAGATCGTCTCCAGGTTCGCGGTGTCCTGACGATCGGGGAACTCGGGCGGCCCGCCCAGGCGAACCTCTGCTGCCTTGCCGAACAGGTCGGAGTAGGTCTTCAGCCCCAGCCGGTCGGCGGTGGCCTTTGTCACTGCGAAGGTGTTGGTATTGTTGAAGGCGGAGGGATCGAGCCAGGTGAGCTGAAACTGCTGCTCGTACTCACTGCGCAGCGTGCTCAGCAGCTCGGCTGGGTCGCTGATCGGCTCCTGCTTCAGCACCTCCAGCAGGCCAGTGGAGGTGTACTCAGGGTAGAGATCGATGTCGCCCTGCACCACGGCGCTATGGGCGATCGGCGTGGCGCCCAGGTCGAAGGCGCGCTCTACCGTCAGGCCGTTGGCCTCCAGCAGCTGGGCGTAGAGCTCGCCCATAATGTACATCTCGGTAAAGTTCTTCGAGCCGACGCGGATCGGCGCGTCGCTCCCGGCCTCAGGCGCCGCAGTGGGCGCGGTGGCATCGGTCGCGACAGCAGGCGCGGTGGCATCTGTAGAGGCGGCGGGCGCGGTGGAGGCGGCGGGCGTACCTGAGCTGGCCTGGCCGCAGGCAGCCAGGAGCAGGGCCAGGGTGAGCAGCAGCGCCAGGCGGCGCATGGTGGTGATCGAGCTAAACAATGGACTTCTCCTTGCAGATTGCAGATTGCAGACTGCACGCATCCGGACGCGGTGGGCGACCCCTGTACCCTGTACCCTCCTCAGGCCAGGCCGGTCTCCCGATTGAGCAGCACGAGGACACGTTCAAACAGCAGCTCTGCCCCCAGGGCCAGGGCTGTTACCGGGATAGCGCCGACCAGCATCACGCTCACCTCGTTGAGCGCAAAGCCAATCTGGATGAACTCGCCGAGCCCGCCCCCGTTGATGAACGAGGCCAGGGTGGCGCTCGCGATCGTCTCCACCGTCGCGATCCGCACGCCCACCAGGATGGCGGGCAGCGCCAAGGGCAGCTCCACGCGCCAGAAGGCCTGGCGGGGCGTCATGCCCACGCCACGGGCGGCCTCCACCGTCTGCGGCTCCACGCCGCGCATGCCGGCGTAGGTGTTGATCAGGATGGGCGGCAGCGCAAGGAGCGTGAGCGCAAACAGCGCCGGGCGTATGCCCAGGCCCAGGTAGGGCAGCACCAGAAACAGCACTGCCAGGCTGGGGATAAGCCGCAGCGCGCCGACGGCGGTGATCACCGGCTGGGCCAGGCGCGCCCGGCGCGCGATCAGGATGCCGAGCGGGATGGCGATCAGCAGGGCGACGCTCAGCGCGATGCCGGTGAGCAGCAGGTGGCGCGTAAGCGCGCGGCCCAGGCGCTCGCTGTTCTCAAGGGCATAGCGGTACGCAGCAACAAAGGCCTCCATCGGGGCGAGACTCCAGGGATGTGCGGCGAATCTTGAGCAACCCGCTCGGTTATAACAAGATTTGTGCCAGAAGTCAAGAGGCAGGAGGCAGGAGGCAGGAAGCACGAGGCAGTCTGTCCCCAATGGCTTGGGAACTGCGAACTGAAACTGTAAACTAACGCCTGACGCCTGTACACTGGAAACAATGACACTACGCACACGCATGGCCGCAACCGGCATCGGCTACGCCGGGATCGACGGCCCCTGGTGGCTGCCCGCCGCCGAGCCATTCGCGCTGCCCGCACTAGCAGCCGCCGAGCTGCGCCAGATCGCCGGAGCCGTGTTTACCCTCTTCGACGCGGTGGATGCCCTGTACGGCACGCCTGCTGGGGCGGCATGCGGCCTCGACGCGCTGCTGGAGCACCGTGTCCCTGCTGGGCTGCTGCGCCATACAGGCGGCGGGCCGGTGCTGGGCGTGCGGCCAGATTTCCAGCTCGTGCCGGAGGGCGGCGGCTACAGGCTCGTCGCCACCGAGCTTGAGATCTGCCCCTCGGCCCAGGGCTTCGCCCACGCCATGCAGCTGGGCTACGGCCTTGCGCCCGAGCTTGCGCGCGCCTACGCGGCCATGCTCGGCGGCCGCGAGCTACTCGTGATCTGCGCGAGCGCCTGGAGCGAGTTTCTCTTCGATCAGCTCGCCTTCTGCCGCGCCCTCGCCGAGGCCGGCGCGCGGGCACGCGTGCTCTGCGATCTGCCCCTCGCCACGCTAGACGACACGATCCGACGCGGCCTGCGCTGGCAGCCGCCACTGTTCGGGGTGCGCCAGCTGCCGCCAGGTTGGGACTCTGACCTGCCGGGGCGGATTGCGCGCCACGGCCTCGCGCCATTTCTCGGCCCGCCGCCCGCCGCCTGGCCCGCAACGGTGGGCGACGCGCTGATCTTCCGCTTTGGCTACGTCACCTGCTTTGCGCCCGAGCTGCTCGCCCAACTGCGCCAGTGGGAGGCGGGCGGCGCAACCTGGCTCAACCCGCCACGCTTCTACCTCGACAGCAAGACCGTGCTGGTTGCGCTCCAGCTGCCCACCGTGCGCGCCCGGATCGCCGTAGACAGCGCGGAAACCCTGGCGATTCTCGACCGCTGCATTCCCGAGACCCTGCTGCTGGACGAGCGCAGCGCAGCGCGGGTGCTACGCGAGCGGTCGGACTGGGTGCTCAAGTATGCCGGATTCGATCAGGGCGAGCAAGCCTGGGGTGGTCGTAGCCTGCAGCTTGGGGCGCGCCACAGCGAAGCCGAGTGGGCAGAGCTGGTAGGGCGCGCGCTGGGCTACCCCTGGCCGGTAATTGCGCAGCGGGCCACGCCCTCGGCACAGCTCGCGGTAGCGTATGTGGATACTCTGGGTCAGCAGCAGATCCTCCGCGGGACGACGCGCCTGCGCGCCTTCATGCTGCGCAATAGCGCGCCAGGCTGCTATGGCGTCCACCTTAACAGTTGCTGGAAGCGCCAACGTCGCCGAGTCAACCGATGCAGTGCAGGCACCTGTGCTGAATGGAGCGTGAGCCTGGTTGCAGCCCCGCAACAGGAGTGTTTTACTATGAACTGTAGTTTATTAAGCCTGGATTAAAGATGGTCGTACACCCTGCAAACCTGGAGTGCCACAGACCCGCCACGCGTGCTGGTAGTCGAGCACGAGCCGGTGGCACGCATGATGCTCGAGGTACGTCTGCGCGCTATGGGCTGCACGGTGGTAGCGGCCGCAAGCGGCGAGGCGGCGCTGGCGCTGCTTTGCGCAAAGCGTTTCGCACTGCTGATCACAGAGCTTCACTTTGATAGTATGGATGGGGTAGCGCTGATGGCGCAGTCCCGCTCGCTGGACCCTGAGCTCGAACTGATCGTTCTCACCGGCGGCGCCACCCTGGAATCAGCCATCGCCGCTGTCGAGTATGGGGTCCACACCTACATGCGCAAACCTGTAGCAGTTGGCGAGCTGGAGCAGCGGGCTGCGGCGGCGCTAGAGCGACATCGCTCCCGTGCGGAGCGCGCCACCGCCCTGCTCCATCTGAGCGTCAACCTGCGGCGCATCGCCGAGCCCCAGGCGCCGACCTACCGCGTAGCCGAGGCGCAGGCGCCAAGCCAGCAGATCGGCTTGCTCGGCCTGGACACGCGCCGACGGCAGGCAAGTGTTTCCGGCAGACCTGTGCCACTCTCGCGGGGCGAGTTCGATCTGCTGCTCTGCCTTGCGCAACACGCCGGACA
>JAYUYB010000485.1:0-3816 GCA_043752655.1 Chloroflexota bacterium | reverse complement strand
TCAGCGCGACGTTGGGGACAAGCAGCGTGGGGTCAACCTCCAGGCGGGTGCCGAGGCCAACGCACTGCTGGCAGGCGCCTTGGGGGTTATTGAACGAGAACATCTGCGGCGATAGCTCGGCGAACGAGATCCCGCAGCTGGGGCAGGTGTTGCTCTCGCTCATCAGCCACTCTTCACCGGCAGGGGACGGTAGACGGTGGACGGTGGACGGTGGCTGATCTTCACCATCGCCCTCCCCTGTCCCCTGTTCCCTGTCCCCTGTTCCTTGTTCCTTGTTCCCTTGGATAGAGATAATCACGCTGCCCTCGCCGACACGCAGAGCCTGCTCGATGCCGTCGGTGAGGCGAGTGACGAACGCATCGTACTCACTACCAGCGTTTGCCTGAGCAAAGCCAAGGCCGGATGGCACCGCCGGTTCGTCCACCGTCCACCGTCCACCGTCCACCGTCTGCGCAGGCATGGCGAGCCGATCAACCACCACCTCGATGGTGTGCTTGACCTTCTTATTGAGCTTGATCTCTTCGTCGAGGCCGCGAATCTCGCCGTCCACGCGGACGCGCACAAAGCCCTCAGCCTTGGCCTCGGCGAAGATATCTTTGTACTCGCCCTTGCGCTGGCTCACCAGGGGCGCGAGCACCATAAAGCGCGTGCCGACGGGCAGATCGAGGATACGGTTGACCATCTGCTCGGCGCTTTGGGAGGCCACAGGGCGGCCGCACTGGTGGCAGTGCTGCGTGCCGACACGGGCGTAGAGCAGGCGCATATAGTCGTAGATCTCGGTGACGGTGCCGACGGTGGAGCGCGGGTTCTTGCTGGCGCTCTTCTGCTCGATCGCGATCGCCGGCGAGAGGCCCTCGATCAGATCGACGCGGGGCTTCTCCATCTGGCCGAGGAACTGGCGGGCGTAGGCCGAGAGGCTCTCGACATAGCGGCGCTGGCCCTCGGCGTAGAGTGTATCGAAGGCCAGGGAGCTCTTGCCGGAGCCAGAGACGCCGGTGAGCACCACTAGCTTATCGCGCGGGATCTCGACATCAACGCCCTTGAGGTTGTGCTCGCGGGCGCCCTTGATCACAATTTTATCTCGTGCCATGCTGCTCCCTGCCCTCTCGTGTCGGTGCCCCAGCGCCAGCGTAGCCGCAAATGAGGCTAGTCTACGCCCGCTTTCCGACCTGTTTGCCGCACAGACAGAGGCGCCGCCGGGTGTATCAGTAGGATGCCCGGCGGCGCCAGATCAAAACAGTCGTGCTAGGAGTATACCACGATCTTAGCTGCCTGCGATCTCCACCTCGGTAGCGCTGTGGGCAGGCATGGGGCGAGGATCGAGCGTGGGGCGGCGGCCAAGCTCGGGGCGCAGGGCCAGGGCGAGCACAGTGGCAGCGCCAGCGATCAGCACCGTCCCGGTGAAGTAAGGCGCAGCAGGGCCGATCAGATCAAAGCTGAGGCCTGCGACGAGCGGGCCGAAGACCATGGTCAGGCTGGTGAGCGCCTGCGAGCCACCGAGCACCGAGCCCTGCTCCGTGGGCGAGACGCTGCGCGAGATCAGGCTGGTGAGGCTGGGGGTGGCCATGCCGCTGCCGATCGAGAGGATGCCGAGCGCGGGGAAGAGCATCCAGGCGGAGGGCACCACGGCCACCAGGGCGAAGCCCACGGCCATCAAAATCATACCGGTGACGGCAAGGCGTGCCTCGCCGAACAGCGGCACGAGCTTGCGGATCAGGAAGCCCTGCATGAGCACCGCCATCAGGCCGATAAAGGCGAAGACGAAGGCGATCTGGGTGGGGCCGTAGCCGAAGCGCGTGTCGGCGAAGACGGCAAAGTTACTCTGGAGCCCGGCGAAGGCGAAGTTCAGCAGCAGCACGCCGATCAGCAGTGGGCGGATCGACTGGCGGCCAATCACGGCGCCAAGGCGCGTGAACGGGTTCAGGTTCGGCATGCGCTCGCTGCGCTGTGAGGCGGGCAGCGACTCCGGCAGGTTGAAGTAGCCAAAGATCACGTTGCCAAAGACTAGGGCGGCCGCAGCAAACGCGGGAGCGCTCAGGCTCACGCTGCTGAGCAGCCCGCCAATGGCTGGGCCAAGCATAAAGCCAAGGCCGAAGGCGGCGCCGAGCATGCCCAGGCCGCGCGCCCGCTCGTGGGGCGGTGTGATGTCGGCGATGTAGGCTTGGGCCGTGCTGATGCTGCCGCCCGTGATGCCCGCGACGATACGCGACACGAAGAGCGCGGCAAGCACTGCGCCGGCACCCAAGGGCGCAAAGCTGTCGGCGAGGCCAAAGAGTAGATACGAGAGGCCGGCGCCCACCAGGCTGATCAGCAGCACCGGGCGGCGACCGTAGCGGTCCGAGAGGCCACCGAGGATCGGGGCGAAGAGAAACTGAAACAGCGAGAACGAGGCCGTGAGCGCGCCCACGAGCAGCGCGTGGTTAGCGGCCATCCAGGCGGGGCTCGACGCCTCGATCAGCTTGACGTAGAACGGCAGCAGCGGCAGCACGATCCCGATCCCGAGCAGGTCGATAAAGACGGTGATAAAGATGAAGATGAGCGGTGAGCGCTTCGTATTCAAGAACTTGCCTCTGAATTAGTTGATCCATCAAATGTCTAGAGCGCAAGTATATCACCTATGCCGCCTTTGTCAATCTTTTGCAAAGCCTATGCACAGAAATACGGGCCGGGCATGGTGTCCACAGATGCCACAGCTTTCCGAACATTTCTGGCCTCAAGGATGCCCTAGGCGTAGCAGAGGGCGGCGATTGTGGTAACATAGCAGTTACACGCGCGGCCCTCTCCGGCGTACTCGCCCATGTGGCAGGCAGGTAGCGCATGGCCTTTGCAGGCTTCTCAACCGACACCCTTGTAGGCCTACCGCCAGAGCTGTTCAGCGAGGTGATTCCCGCGATCACGATGCCGAGCGAGCTGAAGGTGACGCTCCAGGTCTTCTACCGGCTCAGCCGCCAGCGGCTTACGCCACGCCGCCTGAGCTGGGATGATCTGGCCAGCGACCGGACGCTGCGCCGCTCGCTGCGAGCCGTCTCGAAGCTGCGCCCGCTGGAGGATCTACTTGCCGAGGGCGTAGACGCAGCCGTGCGCCGCAGCACCTTGCTACACCTAGCGCTGCCCGGCGACGGGCGCGTGATCAACTGGTACCTGGTGAACACCGCCGCCAACCGGGTGTGGGCCGAGCAGGTGGCCGCCGCCGAGGCGGTGCTATCTCCGGCAGGCGAGGCGCCCGCAGAGCGCCCCTCGCTGATTGGGCTGTACGAGCAGAATATCGGCCTAGTGACGCCGATGCTGGTGGACGAGCTGCGCGAGGCCGAGGAGCGCTATCCGCGCGACTGGATCGAAGAGGCAATGCGCGAGGCGGTGCGGGCCAACGCCCGCTCGTGGCGCTATATCCGCAAGGTGCTGGAGAGGTGGGCCGCCAATGGACGACAGGATGCGCCGCATCGGGCCGAGCGACCACTCGATGTTGAGAAGTATACAAACGGAGCCTTCGGCGATCTCTTCCGACGAGGCAGCGACGAGAGCGGGCTCTGACGAAAGCTCCGCCGCGCCGCTCTGCCCGAAGTGCAAGGGTGTTGGCTACCTAGTGGCCGACGCTGGCTACGATCACCCCGACTTCGGGCGGCTCTGGCCGTGCGGCTGCCGCATGGCGGACAAGCTCCAGCTGCGCGGCGATAAGCTGCGCGCCATGAGCAACCTCGGCCCGTTTGGGAACAAAACCTTTGAGAACTTCGACGCCGGCATCCCCGGCGTGGCCCGCGCCTACGCCCGCGCCCTCAAGTTCGCCGAGCAGCCCTTCGGCTGGCTGATCTACTTCGG
>JAYUYB010000484.1:0-3819 GCA_043752655.1 Chloroflexota bacterium | reverse complement strand
GCCGCCTCAAAAGGAGGGGACACCATGGATCACTCGCTCGTGGGTAAGACGATCACCTTGACGTGGGAAGCGCCATATCCTGGCGCGAGTTTCGAGATCGCATGACCTCACGATAGATCTTACCTTGGTGTAAAGCGTTTTTGTGCCGTGCTTTAATCTAGAGTATTACGAGTATCTTAGTAAAGTATCATAAATGCGTGTTCTGATGCGTCTCCTGGCGTGCCACAAGCATCTTATGGTGGCTCGGCAGCGCAGCGTTCCGCGCTTGCGCTTTACCATCCCGTAAGATTTCCATAAGCCCTTGGCAAGCTCTACGTGGCAGGCTACACTCATCGGCAGTCCACCGAGGAGGTTCCTATGACCACGCCCCGCTTCTCGCGCCGCGCGCTTGCGGCGCTCGCCCTCTCTACACTTGCCGCCTGCGCCCGTGCACCCCAGGCCGCGCAACAGCCCGCGCAGCCGCAGCCCACGCGTTTGCCCGCGCTAGAGCCACAGCCCAACGCTACCGCCTTGCCCCAGCCCACGCTCCAGCCCACAGCGCGCCCGACGCCTGTGCCCGAGGGCAAGCTCGCCCCCGAGCTAGAGGGCGGTGGCGCCTGGCTCAACTCCGAGCCGCTTACGCTCGCCGGCCTGCGCGGCCAGGTGGTGCTCGTAAACTTCTGGACCTTCGGCTGCTACAACTGTCGCAACACGCTGCCCTTCGTGCGCCAGTGGTGGGCAGACTATCAGGCGCAGGGTCTGGTGATCGTCGGCGTTCACACGCCCGAGTTCCGCCAGGAGCAGGAGCTGGAAAATGTGCGCGCCGCCTTGGAGCGCGAGCAGATCACCTGGCCTGTGGTGCAGGATAACGATTATACGATCTGGCGCGCCTACCGCAACAACTGGTGGCCCCGTTTTTACCTGATCGATCACACTGGCCGCATCATCTACGATCATATCGGCGAGGGCGCTTATGACGAGACGGCCCGCCGCATCGAGGCGGCCCTGGCGGCGGCGGGCTAAGCGCTCACGCCCAGAGATGCGCGTACTTAAGCCCGGTGCCCGTGTTGAAGAGCACTACCGTCTCGTCGGGTGCGATCCAGCCCTGCTCTAGCAGGCGCACCTGGGCGGCCAGGCATGCGCCGCCCTCAGGCGCGCCGAAGACGCCCGTGGTGGCGCCCATCAGGTTGGTATGCGCGAGCATCGCCGCGTCGCTTACGGCCAGGGCGGTGCCGCCGCTGGCGCGCACCGCCCGCAGGATCAGGAAATCGCCGACGGCCACAGGCACGCGCAGGCCATCGGCCACGGTGGTGGCGCCCTGCCAGAGCGGCGCGTGCTCCTCGCCAGCCTCGAAGGCGCGCACGATCGGCGCGCAGCCCTCGGCCTGCACCGAGACCATGCGCGGGCGCTCCGGGCCGATCAGCTCCATGGCCTCCAGCTCGGCGAAGGCCTTCCACATGCCCACCAGCCCCGTGCCGCCGCCCGTTGGGTAGATGATCACGTCGGGCAGCCGCCAGCCGAACTGCTCGGCCAGCTCGAAGCCCATCGTCTTCTTGCCCTCCACGCGGTACGGCTCACGCAGCGTGCTCAGATCGAACCAGCCGTGGGCGGCGGCGCCCTCGCGCACCTTCGCCGCACAGTCGTTGATCAGCCCGTCCACCAGCGTTACGTGGGCGCCAAGGGCAGCGCACTCGGCGCGGAAGCTGTGGGGCACATCGGCGGGCATAAAGACGTGGGCCTCCAGCCCGGCGGCCGCAGCGTAGGCGGCCATAGCGCCGGCGGCGTTCCCCGCGCTCGGCACCGCCACGGCGGTTGCGCCCAGCTCACGGGCCCTACTCACGGCCACGGCCTGCCCGCGCGCCTTGAAGCTGCCGGTGGGGTTCAGGCCCTCGTCCTTGATGAAGGTGTTCGCGCAGCCGATCTGCGCGCCGAGGCGCTTGGCGTGGAGCAGCGGCGTCCAGCCCTCGCCAAGATCGATCACGTTGGCCGGGTCGCGCACCGGCAGCAGCTCAGCGTAGCGCCAGAGGCTCGGGGCGCGCCCGCGCAGCGCCGCCTTCGTAAACGTCCGCGCGGCCAGCGCCAGGTCGTAGCGCGGCAGCAGCGGGCGGGCGCAGCAGGGCGACAGGTTGATCAGCTGGTCGGCGTCGTAGCGGGCGCCGCACATGCCGCATTCCAGGTGGGTGAGGGTCGAGTAACTCATGGGCTTAGGCTGCAGGCGTCCGCTGCGTGGGCAGGCGTTCGGCCTTATGCACCATTACCGTGCGGTTGTTATGCAGATGGCACCATCTGCGGATAGAAATCGACAATTGTTTGTAGGACAGCCAGAATACGACCCAGCTCATTAATGTAGTAACGTTCACTATCAATCGTGAGTGTTGTTGCTGCTAATCGGAGAAATTGCCATGTTTCGCCCGTCGTAACGCAACCATACACGGTATCAATGCCAGTCCCTTCGCGTTGATTTACACGTTGGGCGCCTACCATCTGTGCGGCACATTGGCCAAGTCCACTCTCAATATCATTTTTCTTTGCCTCAACAATACTAATAATTGGTGCTTGAATAATTGGCAGCGCGGGAGCATTCGTCAAAATAAAGTCGCATTCACCAACAAGACCCACACTCGGATCACTATCAAGGCGCTGCCCAGAATAAATCGCTATACGATTTTGATTTTCATCGCGAACGGTTAGCAGAATTGGTGCGATAATAAATTCTGAGCGTGCCTTTTCGCTTCCGAGCGCAATAGGAAGGCCTTTTTCAAGGGTCACGTGCAACCAATCTGGCACGATATGTGTCACGAGGTTTGGAAACAACAGTTGCTGGCGGATCGTAATGCTAAATGTTCGCCGTACGGCGTCAAGCGTAAAATCGGCATATGGCATTGAATGCCTCCCTTGTCGCACGAATGATTACTCAGCACGGCTATTATACGACATCCAGGCAAGCTCTCGCTTTCGGCGGAAGTGTCGCGGACACGAAGGGCGTCCTGCTGCTGCCTCCGCTTCGTGGGCTTCGTGGTTCAAATCGTGTGGCCATGTCCGCCGCAGCGTACTAGATTCTCCTCCGCGCCGTGATCACGCCGGTGTTGAGGCCCACGCTGCCCAGGCCGCCGAAGAAGCGGGCGTGCTCGATCTTCACGCAGGCGTCCATCACAACCTCCAGGCCCGCCGCGCGCGCCCGCCGCGCCGCGCCCTCGTGAATCACGCCGAGCTGCATCCAGATAACCTTCGCGCCCACTGCGATCGCCTCCTCCACGATCGACGGCACCGCCGCCGGGTCGCGAAAGATGTCTACAATCTCCACTGGCCCCGGCACCTCGCGCAGCGAGGCGTAGCTCGGTCGCCCCAGGATCTCCCGCTCGCGTGGGTTCACGGGGAACAGCTCGTAGCCCTCGGCCAGCATGTAGATCGCCGCAAAGTGGCTGGGCCGGTACGGGTTCGCGCTCAGCCCCACCATGGCGATGCGCCGGTAGCGCTGGAGAATGCGCAGCCGATCAAAGGCGGTGGTGGCGAACTCGGTGCCGTTCACCGGGCTCGCGGAGCTGACGGCGCCTGTACTCATGAGCTCTCCTCACCAAGCCGCGTCAGCGCCGACTCGAGATCCCACAGCAGGTCGTCGATGTCTTCTAGGCCCACCGAGAGGCGCACCATCTCGGGCAGCACGCCCGCCGCCCGCTGCTCCTCGTCGCTAAGCTGCTGGTGCGTGGTGGAGGCCGGGTGGATCACCAGGCTCTTCGCGTCGCCCACATTCGCCAGGTGCGACCAGAGCTGCAACCCCTCGATGAAGCGCGCCCCTGCCGGCCGGCCGCCCTGCACCCCGAAGGTGAGGATCGCCCCCGG
>JAYUYB010000483.1:0-3822 GCA_043752655.1 Chloroflexota bacterium | reverse complement strand
GAATTCTTCTCCTTCCCTTGGGTGGTCGCCCCCGCCACGCCCTCCGCCCCCGTGGCCGTCCTCGCCTCGACCAACACCTGGAACGCCTACAACAACTTCGGCGGGCGCAGCAACTATATCAACGCCGCTGGTCTCCCCGCCACACCCGTTGTCAACGCCCGCCTGGAGCTACCGCGCTACACCGACGGCGCCTTCAGCGAGTGGGGCGCGGCCCTTGATGGGGCGTTCCCGCCGCTCTCGTTCGAGCGCCCCGAGCCGGGTAATGTCGTCCCAGCCGGCGCGCGGCCTACCGACCCGATCGCTGGGCGTCTCGCCAGCAGCCTCGCCCCAGCCGAGTGGCGTTTGCTGGCCTGGCTGGAGCGCGAGGGCCAGGCCTACGACTATTACGCCGAGGCTCAGCTTCACGACGGCACGCTCGACCTGGGTGCCTACAAGGTGCTTATCATCTCGGTACACCCCGAATACTGGACCCGCCCGATGTTCGAGCGCGTCCGCGACTGGGCCGACCGGGGTGGGCGGCTCATTTCTCTCGGCGGCAACGGGATCAACTGCGAGGTCGAGCTGCCCACGCCCGACACGATGCGCTGCAAGACCCACCTGCGGGCCGAGGGTGGCGCGCTAGGCATGCGCGACCCCGCCGACCCAAGCGGCTACTATGAGAGTCGCTTCCACCGCACGGTGGCGCCCGAGGCGAGCTTGCTCGGTGTGGTTACTACCGAGAGCGGGATCATGACCGGGGCGCCCTACCGCGCCTTGCGTGCCAACCACTGGGCCTTCGCGGGCACAGGGCTGCGCGACGGCGACAGCTTCGGCGAGGCGAGCCTGCACGAACGCTGTCGCGGCGGTGCCTCTGGACACGAGACCGACAAGCTCAGCCCGCATGCTCCGCTCGGCGCTCTAGTGCTGGCTAAGGGCCTCAACCCCGACGACGGCGGCGCCGAGATCGTCTACCACGAGCGACCCGGCAGCGGCGCCGTCTTCTCCGTGGGCTCGATCACCTATGTCTCATCGCTGCTCGTGGACGCCGCCGTCTCCCGCATCACCCTGAATGTGCTCAGTCGCTTCCTGGAGCCATGAGGTGCCCCAATGGAACTCCCCCTCCTGCTGAGCGAGCTCACCCGCGCCGAGGCCCGCGAGGTCGCCGCCCGCGCCCTGGTGGTGCTGCCCACCGGCGCCACCGAGCAGCACGGCCCCCACCTGCCGGTCGGCACCGACAGTATGGTCGTCGAGGCCGTGGCCCGCAGCGCGGCGGCCCGTGTGCGGCCCAGCGTGCTCGCCTTTGTCGCGCCGACGCTCGCCTTCGGCTCCTCGCCCCACCACCTACAGTTCGGCGGCACCATGTCGGTCTCGACCGAGACCTACTACCGCCTGATCTGCGACCTGCTGGAGTCGCTGGCCGAGGGGGGCTTCCGGCGTATCTTCATCGTGAACGGCCACGGGGGCAACAGCGAGCTGGTGCAGCTGGCTGCTCGCGATGTGGCCCTGCGCCGCGAGCTGGCCGTGGGCGCGGGCAGCTACTGGACGATTGCCTGGGAGCGCCTGACGGCGGCGGGCGCGGGCAAGGTTGGCCACCTGCCGGGTCATGCTGGCGCCTTCGAGACCTCGCTGGTCGCGGCGCTACGCCCCGAGCTGGTGCGCGAGCCGCGCCCGGAGCGCGAGCTCGACCCGCGCACTAGCCCGCCGATGCCCGCCGACCCCTACCGGACCGAGATTCACGGCTTTTGGAAGCGCATCGACGGCTACTCCGACAGCCCTGCGCGGGGGCACAAGGACGATGGGGCGCGCTTCCTCGCGGCCGCCGTTGAAGGGGTGGCCGATGCCCTCACGTCGTTCTACGCCCGCACCGCCGAGGCTCAGGGCGAGCAGGCCCCATGAAGATCACTCGCGTTGAGACGATACCCGTGCAGGTGCCGATCAACCAGGAGCGGGCGGTGCGCGGCGGTCGCGGCGCCCATCTGGTCTCGCCGTTCGTGCTGGTGCGGTTGCACACCGACGCTGGTCTCGTTGGCCTCGGCGAGGTCTCCTGCACGCCGATCTGGAGCGGCGAGGATCAGGTGACAGCGGTCCATTGTATCGAGGCGTACCTGGCGCCACAGCTCGTCGGGTTCGACCCGACGGAGGTCGAGCGGCTGAGCGCCCGCATGGGGCGCGTACTGGCGGGCAACGTCTTCACGAAGGCCGGGGTCGAGATGGCCCTGTGGGATCTGGTAGGTAAGGCGGCAGGGCTGCCGCTCTACCGCCTCTTCGGTGGCCCCGTTCGCGACCACGTGCCGACCAAGTTCTCCGTCTCGGGGGTAGAGCCGACGCGGGCCGCCGCGATTGCCGCCTGGGCCGTGGAGCAGGGCTTCCACACGATGAAGGTGAAGGTCGGGATCGAGCCGGAGCAGGACGTGGTCAGGGTGCGTGCGGTGCGCGAGGCGGTAGGCCCCGACGTTCGGCTCGGCGTGGACGCCAACGGCGGCTGGGCTCCGCGTGTCGCCATCCAGACCATCAGGCGGCTTTGCGAGTTCGGCATCTACTTCGCAGAACAGCCCGTCGCGCCACTGGACATCACATGGATGGCCGACGTGCGCCGACAGGTGCCGGTGCCGGTAATGGCCGACGAGAGTCTCTACACGCTGCAAGACGCGATGGCGCTGGCGCGCGCGGGCGCCGCAGACGTGCTCTCGATCTACGTCGGCAAGGGTGGTGGGATCGGCGCGGGGCGCAAGGTTGCCGCCCTGGCCGAGGCGGCCGGCCTGACCTGTACCGTCGGCAGCAATCTGGAGCTCGGCGTGGCCAGCGCTGCCATGATCCATCTCGCCATGGCATCGCCCGGCATCGGCGCAGAGGAGTTCCCCTGCGATATTCTCGGGCCGTTCTTCTACGAGGGCGACGTGCTGGCCGAGCCTCTGCCAATCAGCGCCGGCTCCGCCCGGCCCCTGGAGCGCCCCGGCCTCGGTGTAGAGCTGGACGAGGATCTGGTGGCGCGCTACAGGGTGGGGTAGGCGCCCCACAGCTCGCGCAACAGGCGCAGCCAGTTGCCGTGCATAATCGCGGCCACATCATCGTCGGCGTAGCCCCGCGCGGCGAGCAGCCCGCCAATCCGCTGGAGGTCGGCGCTTGTGTCGAGGTCGCCCGGCGACTGCTCGCGCCCAAAGCCTCCGTCGAGGTCGCTGCCGAGCGCCGCAGGGTGACTGCTCACACCGCCGCGCTCAGCAGCGGCGCGGATCTGCTCGTCGGCAAGCTGCCGCTGGTTGAGCATCAGGGCGCGACAGTTGTGGTGGCTGCACAGCACGGGCCCGTCGTATTGCTCCAGGGCCTCCCAGAAGGCCGCGTCGGAGCAGTAGGTCAGATCAAGGCCCCACTGGACGGCGTTCCAGGCCAGGTCGAGGTGTCCGTCGATGATCAGGTTCGGCGGCGCGAAGAACACCCGTGCTGAATATGGACTTCTTCGCAAGCTTGTGGTAAGATAAAGAACATGTGTATCAAACCCTCATATGGAGTGCGTCATGCGTTCAGTAGAGCTTTTCGCTGGAGCCGGTGGCCTCGCTCTAGGAACTCATAATGCGGGTTTTCATCCTGAAGTTGTAGTAGAGTGTGATCTCGATACCTGTATTACATTGCGAACAAACCAATTACGTGGCCTGGAGCCCTTGAATCGATGGCGTGTGTTTGATAATGATATAAGAGCTTTCGACTACTCACAGCTTCCTACAGGAATAGATCTTGTGTCTGGTGGCCCGGTAGCACTACAAGACAGCGTGGACGCGTTTGGATGCGGTTTTGAACAGCAGCAACTCCTCAATCGACCAGACATGGTCGGTGAGATCAGCGGCCATG
>JAYUYB010000482.1:0-9244 GCA_043752655.1 Chloroflexota bacterium | reverse complement strand
CCAGCAGTAGAAAGGCAATGCCGCCCGCGATCGGCAGCCCAAAGCCAAGCGCAGCACTGCCGGCCAGCAGCAGCACGGCAAGAATCGCCTCGGTGGCGTAGGCTACCGACGAGAGCGCGTCCGACGAGAAGACGGCCAGGGCCGTCACTTTACTCAGCCGCTCGTGGTGCTGCTGCTCGGTGGCGATCGGCTTACCGATCAGCAGGCGTTTGAACGACGAGGCCATACGATCAGATCTCCTCTTTTAGCAGTATCTTGGGCAACAAAAAACACCGACTCGGCAGTCGGCGTTGGGTGGTCGGCTGTCGTCACATAGCGTTGACGGCCACGCCCCATGGATATGGGTGCGCGGCGCGCCATTGTGCATTGCTACGCAGCATCGCGCGCAGAGATGTTAGCACCGCAGGGCGTGCCTGTCAATGCCGATTTGTGCGGGCGCTACGGTGGACGGTGGACGGTGGACGGTGGACGGTGGACAGTGGACGGCAGGCGTCAGGCGTCGGTTGTCGCAATCACAACCTCGAACGGGGCCAGAATAAGCGCGTCGAGCGTGAGGGGCTGATCGTCGTCGCCGCGAAGGGCGCTAGAGAGGCGTAGGCGCGCCTGCTGGCCGCCGCCGAGGTCGAGGCCGACGGTCTGCTCCGCGCTGGAGAAGCTGAGCAGCACCAGGCAGGTCTGCCCGCTGGCGGGGTCGTGGCGCAGGAAGGCCAGGTACTCCTCGCTGTTCGTGTGCAGCGCGCGGTAGTCGCCGGCGATGAGCGCGGGCGTGGCCCGACGCAGCGCGAGCATGCGTCGATAGAAACTCAGCAGCGAGCCTGGGTCGTCGCTCTGCGCGGCGACGTTGACCCCAGCCAGATAGTTGGCGTGCAGCGGGAGCCAGGGCGCGATCTCGGGCGGGCTGAAGCCAGCGTTTGGCGCGCCGCTCCACTGCATAGGGCTGCGGCAGCGATCACGGGTGCTGGCGACCACCGCTTTCAGCGCTTGCTCTGGTGCCATGCCACGCTGCGCTGTGAGCACGCGATAATGGTTGATCGCGGTCGTATCGCGCAGCTGGCTCGGGCTGGTGAGCGCGAGATCGGCCATGCCGATCTCCTCGCCGTTGTACAGAAACGGCGTGCCTTTGAGCGTCAGCATCAGGGCGAGGTGCAGGCGCGCCAAGGCCGCGTCGTGGGCGCCATCGCCGTAGCGGCTCCAGACCCGCGAGGTGTCGTGGTTGCCAAGCGTGTTACACGGCCAGGCCCCTGGGGGCAGCTCCGCCAGGCGCACGGCCTGGTTGGCCCGGATGTGCTCGGGCGTAAGCCGCCCGGACCGCATCAGCGGGAAGTTGAACACCAGGTGCAGCTCGTCATCGCCCGCGCCGTGGAAGGCGAGATCATCGTCCTCGCCAATCAGCACCCGGTCGCCGGGGTAGCTATCCACAAGCGCCCGCAGCTCCTGCATCAGCTCGTGGAGGCCGGGCTGCTGGATCTGGAACTGCATCAGCTGGCGGTACTCCGCTGGCGACAGGACATTTGCGTCGAGGATCGCCTCGGCCGCCAGCGGCAGCGTGTGATTCGGCAGCTCTGGGTGCTCGAAGATCGTGGCGATCGCATCGAGCCGAAAGCCGTCCACGCCCAGATCGAGCCAGAAGCGCACCGCATCCCAGAGCGCCTGCTTAACCTCGGGGTTGCGCCAGTTGAGGTCCGGCTGCTCGGGGAGGAACGCGCGGTAGTAATACTGATCCGTGGCTGGGTCGTGCGTCCAGGCCGACCCGCCGAAGATCGAGGCCCAGTTCGTCGGCGGGCCATCGGCGCGCCCATCACGCCAGACGTACCAGTCGCGCTTGGGGTTGGCGCGGCTGGAGCGCGACTCCACGAACCAGGGGTGCTGGTCGGAGCTATGGTTGAGCACGAGGTCGAAGACCACGCGCATGTCGCGGGCGTGCGCGGCGTTCAGAAACTGGATCACGTCCTCCAGCGAGCCATACTCGGGGCCGACGCCCGTGTAGTCGGAGATATCGTAGCCACAGTCCAGGAACGGCGAGGGATAGTGGGGCGACAGCCAGATCGCGTCGACGCCAAGCTCGCGCAGATAGTCGAGCCTGGCGATCATGCCCGCAAAGTCGCCGATACCGTCGCCGTTGCCGTCGGCAAAGCTGCGCGGGTAGATCTGATAGAAGACGGCCTGCTGCCACCACCGGAGGGTGTCCATGTAGCGCTTCCTTCCTACTCAACTCCAGGCGAAAACGCCCCCACGATAAACGAGCCACGCTGTCTGGTCAAGGGCTACCAGGGCGCCCGAGCCGCGCCGTCAGCACGGTTGCCAGAACCGGGCGGTTGAAACCGCAGCGGCCGGGCCTGCGGCCGCGCGTCGGCCTGCGCCGACGTCTCCGCACCCGCCCGCGCAGGCGGGCGCCCGGCGCACCGCGCCACCACGGCGCGCGTGTACGCGCCCGCCTGCCGACCATGACGTAGCCTTACTCACGTCGGTCGTCAGTTGACAATCCGGGCACTCCTGCATACGATCCCGAGGTAGTGATTGCAGATTGCCCCCCTGTTTGTACGCCCAAGGAGCACGCGTGAGCGAGCAGCACGGCAAGCCGTGGCACCTGGAGACGAGCCTGGTCCACGCTGGCGAGCGGGCCGCGGCGCCACGGGCCACGCCCATAGTTACGCCGATCTACACCGCCACCACCTATCTCTACCCGAGCCTCGCCGAGCTCGACGCCGCCTTCGCCGACGGCGACAGCTACCTGTACACGCGCTACGGCAACCCCACCGTGGCCGCGCTGGAGGCCGCCGTGGCCGCCGCCGAGGGCGCGCGCGGCGCGGTGGCCTACGGCTCGGGCATGGCCGCGCTGCACGCCGCGCTGCTCGCCGCAGCCACCCCGCGCGGCGAGACGGCGCCGCGCCCGCGCGCGATCCTCGCTGCGCGCGACCTGTACGGCTCGTCTACGGTGCTGCTGGAGGAGCTGTTCGCGGCGCGCGGCGTGCGCGTGGCCTACGCCGACCTCTGCGATCTCCAGGCGACTGAGGCGGCCATGTCTGAGCTGCAGCCCGACCTGCTGCTGGTGGAGCAGCTCTCGAACCCGCTGCTGCGCGTGGCCGACATCGGCGGGCTCGCCGCGCTCTGCAAGGCGGGCGGGGCCAGGCTCGTGGTAGACAGCACGATCACCACGCCAGTGCTGCAGCGCCCCCTGGCCCTCGGCGCCGACCTTGTGGTCCACAGCGCCACCAAGTATCTCTCCGGCCACGGCGACGCGGCGGGCGGCGTGGTCGCGGCGCGCACCGGGATGCTTCACGCCAGCCTGGTGCGCCAGAGCCGGCTGCTCGGCGCATCGCTAGGGCCCTTCGAGGCCCAGCAGATCCTGCGCGGCATGAAGACCCTGGCGCTGCGCGTGGAGCGGCAGTGCGCCAGCGCGGCGGTAGTGGCGGCCTTCCTTGCCGATCACCCTGCCGTAGCCCGCGTCTACTACCCAGGGCTGGCGGAGCACCCGGCCCACGCGCTGGCCGCCGCGAGCTTCGGCGGGCGCTTCGGCGGCCTGGTGAGCCTGGAGCTGCGCGGCGCGACCCCCGCCGTGGCGGCGTTCGTCGACCGGCTGCGGCTGTTCCTGCCTGCCACGAGCCTGGGCGACCTGTACAGCCTGGTGAGCGTGCCGGCTATCGCGTCGCACCGCGAGCTAGACGCAGCGGCCCGCGCCGCGCGCGGCATCTCGGACAGCCTGGTGCGGCTCTCGGTGGGCATCGAGGCGCTGGAGGATCTGCACGCCGATCTGGCGCAAGCGCTGTAGGGACGAGGAGTCAGGGGGCAGGGGGCAGGGGGCAGTCTTCAGGTTGTCCCTGGTGGCTTGGCATTGGGAGCCGGCTGCGGCCGCCTGAGGCCCGGCTTCGCGCTGTTCGCGGCGTTTCGCGCTGTTCGTGGTCCAAACGGTTCTGCGGCGTGGGCCGAAAATCTGCGGCATCTGTGGACAAAACGCCCGGGTGGTATACTAGACGCATCCAATCGCACCGCCACCTCGGAGCAACGCCTTCGTGAGTCTCGCCGCCCGCCGCATCCTCGCCGCCGCGCTCCTGCTCATCGGCAGCCTCGGCCTGTGCTGCGGGCTCTTCTCTGGCGTGCTCTTCCCGCGCCTCTTCGACGCCGACATCGCCCGCGTCCAGGCCCTCGACCCGCTCAGCTACGCCGCATTCGAGGACGCCACGCCCGGCCGCGCCGCCCTGATCGAGGGTCGCCTCAGCGCCCGCAACCCCGCCTCCCCCGAGGGCTTCATCATCTACACACGCTCCGTGGCCGGCCTCGACGCCAACGGCAGACGGGTCTGGCGCGAGCTGGAGCGCGTGCAGCCGCCGCTGCTGCTCGTAGAGCTGCCTGGCGGTGTTGCCCGCGTCGTGGGCAACTACAACCTCAGCGGCAGCTTGGAGCGCGTCGGCGACGATCTCACGCAGATCGAGGGGCTGCGGGCTGGCGCCACCGTGATCGTCGTCGGCACGCTTGTGCAGGGCCAGGAGGGCGTCGAGCTCCAGGCCGATCTTGTCGCCGCCGGCGCGCGCGCCGCCTTTTTGGCGAGCAACCGCAGCACCGCGCTCTTCTTCAGCATCTTTGGCTGGGCACTGATCGGCGGCGGCGCCCTACTCTTTGTCGGCGGCCTCTTCGTGCTGCTGTGGCTTCTGAAGCTGCCACGGTGATCTTCCGGGAAGGTGAATCGCCACGATCCCCCAGCGGGAGCGGGGCCTTCCCGGAAGATGTATAGCGAGGTGCCCCTGGCGTGAGCGAGGCCTTCCCGGAAGCTATATAGCGAGGTCCCCCACATGTCCGAGCAACCCCCCGCCCCGCCGCCCAGCGCCCCGCCCCCCGAGGACCAGCTCGTCGTCACGCAGCACCGCGTGACGGTCGGCGACCGCGAGCTGCGCTACACCGCCACGGCGGGCACGCTCGTGCTGCGCGAGGAGGCTGAGAAGCCCGCCGATGGCGGCCCCACCGCCGATGGCGCCAAGCCCCGCGCCGCCATCTTTTTTGTCGCCTACACGCTCGACGGCGTGACCAACAAGGCCGCCCGCCCGCTCACTTTCTCGTTCAACGGCGGCCCCGGCTCCTCCTCGGTCTGGCTGCACCTCGGCCTACTCGGCCCCCGCCGCGTGCTGCTTGAGGACGACGGCAGCGCTCCGCCACCGCCCTATCGCCTGGTCGACAACGACTTCTCGCTGCTCGATGCCACCGATCTCGTCTTCATCGACCCCGTGAACACCGGCTATAGCCGCGTGCTCCCCGGCGAGGCTGCAAAGCAGTTTCACGGCTTTAAGCGCGACATCGAGTCCGTTGGCGACCTGATCCGGCTCTACACCTCGCGCTACGAGCGCTGGCTCTCGCCCAAGTTCCTGATCGGCGAGAGCTACGGCACCACCCGTGCTGGCGGCCTGGCCGGCTACCTCCAGGAGCGCCACGGCCTCTACCTCAATGGCATTATGCTGATCTCCGCCGTGCTCAACTTCCAGACCCTGGAGTTCGACCCCGGCAACGATCTGCCCTTCATCCTGTTTCTGCCCAGCTACGCCGCCACCGCCTTCTTCCACGGCCGCCTCGCCCCCGAGCTTCAGGCCGACCTGCGCGCCACCCTGGCCGAGGTGGAGGCGTTCGCCCTTGGCGAGTACGCCAGCGCCCTGCTGCAAGGCGCAAACCTTGCGCCCGAGCGTCGCGCCGCAGTGGTCAACCAGCTTGCGCGCTACACGGGCCTGAGCGCGGCCTACCTGGAGCGCTGCGAGCTGCGCATCCGCGACGACCGCTTCGTGAAGGAGCTGCTGCGCGACGATGCGCGCACCGTGGGCCGCCTCGACAGCCGCTTCAAAGGCGCCGACCGCGACGCCGTGGGCGAGCACGCCGAGTTCGACCCCAGCTACGCGCTGATCCAGGGGCCGTACACGGCCACGCTCAACGCCTACGTGCGCGGCGAGCTGCGCTACGAGAGCGACCTGCCCTACGAGATCCTCAGCGGGCGCGTGCGGCCCTGGAGCTACAGCGAGCACGAGAATCGCTACGTGGATGTGGCCGAGACGCTGCGGCGCGCGATGACCATGAACCCCCATCTGCGCGTCTACGTCGCCAGCGGCTACTACGACCTCGCCACGCCCTACTTCGCCACCGACTACACCCTCAGCCACCTGGGCCTCGCCCCGGCGCTGCGCCCAAACCTCAGCGTCGGCTACTTCGAGGCCGGCCACATGATGTATATTCAGCGCGCCGCGCTCGCCAAGCTGCGCCAGGAGCTGCTCGCCTTCGTGCGCGGAACGTAGTAGGGGCGCCCCTCGTGGGCGCCCTCCGGGCAAAGGGAATTTCACCATGACGTTCGAGCTTGATGCGACACGCGGCTACCTCCAGCTTGGGCCAACGCGCCTGAGCTACCTGGACTGGGGCGGCGCGGGGCGGCCCGCCCTGCTGCTGCACGGCATCACGAGCAGCGCGGCCACGCTCTGGCAGCTGGCCCCGGCCCTCAAGATCGCCGGCTACAGGCCCATCGCGCTCGACATGCCCGGCCACGGCGAGAGCGACGTAAGCCAGGATCACGCCATCGACACGCTTGCGGGGCTGGCGGGCGCGGCCCTGGAGGCGCTAGATATCCAGCAGGTTTTGGTGCTCGGACACTCCTGGGGCGGGGCTACCGCCCTCGCCCTGGCTAGTGGCGCTACCCATGCGAGTGGTCGGATTTCCCGCACTGTTCTGGTGGATCCCGCCCTGGCCATGACGGCAACCTGGGGCGAGGAGCGGCTGCCCAGCTACCTCGAAGGCCTCGGCGAGCCCGCCAGCACGGGCGCAGCGCGCGTGCGCGCCAACAACCCCTCGTGGGCCGAGGCCGACATCTTCTGGAAGGCCATCGCCCTGGAGCAGTGCCGGCGCGAGCAGGTGGCCGGCTTCTTTCTGCCGAGCGAGGAGTGGAGCCTGGTGGAGCGCTTTGGGCAGCTACAGGCACCGCTGCTGATGCTCGTCGCCGACCCCGTGTACAGCGTGATCCCGCCCGAGCGGCTCAACGCGGTGCGCCGCACGCTTTCCCCAGCCCTCGGCACCGTCACCGTGCTGCCCGGCACCACCCACAACATGTTTCGCGGGCCAGGCTACAGCGCATCACTGGCCGCGCTGCTGGCGTGGCTGCGCGCGTAACCCACCGCGTCGCGCGGCGCCGCCGCGATCACCGTCGTGAGCACGCCGGGGAAGCGCGCGTCGAGATCCTCGCTCCGCAGGCGGTTGTAGTACTCCCGCCCCTGCTGACGCACGTGGATCAGGCCGGCCTCGCGCAGCAGCTTCAGGTGGTGCGCGAGCGTCGACTTCGCGATCGGGTGCGGGTAGGCGACCCCGCAGGTCAGCTCGCCATCAACGGCCAGCCGCGTGACGATCGTCAGGCGCACCGGGTCGCCCAGGGCATAGAGTACACCGGCGAGCGTGATCGTCTCGCGCTCGGGGTGGTAGATCAGCTTCATGCACCCCAGTATGCCACACGTACTCTGAGGCTGCAACGCTGCGCTGAAGCGCGCGGCTCGTTGCACGCAAAGGCCGCCTGCGCGGCCTCCGCGCCCGCGCAGGCGGGCGGCCCATTGCGCGGCGAGCGGCGGCTTCAGCCGCCGTGCGGCGGAGCCTGATCCCAAGGCGGGCCGTGGCGAAACTGCTCGCGCAGATACGCCACGAAGCGCTCCACTTTCTGCGGCACGTACTTGCGCGAGGGGTACAGCAGCCAGGCGTCGGCCTCGTCGAGCGCCGCTGTCACCTGGTAGTCGGAGAAGACATCCACCAGCGTCCCCTCACGCAGCTCCCGCCCCACCATCCAGCGCGCCTGAAGCGTAAGGCCCATGTCGGCCAGCGCGCACTGCTTCAGCGCCATCGCGTTGGAGCTGCGCACCAGCGCGTCGATTACCACCTCGCTGGTCTTCCCCGCTTGGTCGGTGAAAGTCCAGTTGCGGCGGCTGAAGGCTGGCAGCGCCAGCGTCAGGCAGCGGTGCTGGGCCAGCTCTGCGGGGGTTTGGGGGTGGCCGTAGGCCCGCAGGTACGCCGGTGTCGCGCAGACCCGCGCCACCATCGGGCAGAGCTTATGGGCGATCAGGGTCGAGTCCTGGAGCGGGCCAACGCGGATCGCCACGTCTAGCTGCTCGGTGATCACGTCGACCATGCTGTCTGTCAGCACGAGCTCGAAGCGGATCTGCGGGTACTGCCGCGCAAACGCGGGCAGCAGGGGGACAAGGTTCAGCTGCGCGAAGCTCACCGGGCAGGCCACGCGCAACACCCCGTGCGGCTGCGCGTGTACATCCGCTGCGGCGAGCCGCGCCTTCTGGAGCTCGTCAACTAGCGGCTCGACACGCTCGAAGTAGATCATGCCCGCCTCGGTGGGCTGCACGCTCCGTGTGGTGCGCTGAAAGAGGCGCAGATCAAGCTCGCGCTCCAGGGTCGCTATGGCCCGCGAGATCGTGGTGGCGTCGACGGCGCGGTCGCGGGCGACGGCGGTGAAGCTGCGCTTGCGCACCACCTCGACAAAGATCGTCAGCGCGTTGAGGTCCATTCCTGCATTATACGCAGAAATGAAATGCGTATCGAGCGCTTTATTGCTAGGGCGGTCGGTGCTAGAGTGTAATTGTTCGATAATATCGAACAATAGAATTGATTGAAGCGAGCGTGAGGAGGCCACAGTGTGACCGGGTGAGCCGATGATAGGGTGACTGGGTGACACGGTAACCGGGTGACACGGTGACACGGTGACCGGGTGACCGGGTGACACGGTGACACAGTGACACAGTGACACGGTGACACCTGCCGGTGGAATGGGTGGCCGATGGTAAAGTGTGCCCGCTGACAGCTTTGAGTCTACCGCTAGGTGTCACCCGGTCACCCAGTCACCCAGTCACCGATTCGTGGCGCTACAGCAGGCCCTGCTCGCGGGCGAGGCGCACGGCGTGGGTGCGATTGGCTGCGTGGAGCTTGGCGAGAATCGTGGAGACATAGTTCTTCACGGTGCCCTCGGCGAGGGCCAGGCGGGCGCCGATCTCACGGTTGCTCAGGCCCTCGCCCAGCAGGCGCAGCAGCGCGCGCTCGCGCTCCGAGAGCGCATCGTAGGCGGGCTGCTGCTGCGCCTGGCGCCCCCGGCTGAACTCGGCGATCAGGCGGGCGGCGACGCTGGGCTGCACGATGCTCTCGCCCGCGTGGACGCGGCGGATAGCGGCGAGCAGCTCGACGGCGGGCGTATCCTTGAGCATGTAGCCCTGCGCGCCGGCCTTGATCCCGTCGAAGACAT
>JAYUYB010000481.1:0-9250 GCA_043752655.1 Chloroflexota bacterium | reverse complement strand
GGATGAGCCAGGAGTTATCGAGGTACTCGCCGGTGGCGGCGAGGCGCAGGGCGCGCTGGTAGTAGTCGCCATCGTCGGCGGCGGAGTAGCGCGGGTCGATGTCGTTGGCGGCGATGAACCAGATGCGCAACGCCAGGCCCAGGACGACAATAGCGCTGAGGAAGAGGGCCGTGCGCGTGACGCGCGGCAGAGCCAGGCTGCGGGCCGCCGCAGCCCCTACCGGTTTGGCATCCCGCATGCTGATTGTTGTGGGTGTGCTCACCATTGCTCGCTTATCGGCTATCGGCTATCGGTTATTGCACATCAGGGGTCGAGCCGGTACAGCGTGTACCGGGGGCTTGTCGCCACGCGGGCGGCATCGGGGCTGGGCAGGGGCGGCGGGCCTGCGGCCTCGTCCCAGAGCAGGTAGGTGGCACCAGCAGCGCGCGCCTCCGCCAGGTTTGCGGCGGTGATGGGGACGGCGAGGTCGGAGCCGACGGGCCAGTCTACCATGCGGTGGGCGATGGGCGAGTATTTGGCGAGCGGCAGGCGCCCAGCCACACGGGCCGCGATGCGCGCCTCGGGCGGGGCGAAGGCCTGCACCATCTGCACGGCGGACACCTCGTCGGCGGGCTGGCCGGCGAGCACGTAGCGCGCCCCGGCCCCATAGCCGCCCCATAATAGCACAATCAGCACCAGGCCCACGCCAAGCAGCCGCCTGCCGCCCTGGGCGAGCCGCCAGAGCAGCCACCCCGTCCCCACCGCATAGATCGGGGCCAGCGGCAGGAAGAAGCGCTGGAGCGCGAAGGCCGTGCTTACGGCGGCCACGTAGATCAGGATGAGCAGCAGCAGGCTGCGCCGCGCCACCTGGCGGGCGCTGCCCACCGAGCGCCACCTGCCGACCAAGGCCTGCCAGAGCCAGGCCAGCAGCCCGGCCACCGCGAGCCAGTTGGCGGGCCAGCCGAGCAGGCGCAGCTGGAGGGCGCGCCCGAACTCGCTGGTGTCCTCGGCGCCGCTGCCGCTGTAGGCCACGAGGTTGCGCCACCAGTTTTCCAGGAAGCGGGCCGGATCGCGCAGCACCACCTCGGCCAGCCCGATCGTGTTGGGGGCCTCGTCCCAGCGGCCCCAGTCGGTGCCGCCGTACACGGCCAGCCAGATATTCTTGGCCTGCTGGTTGTAGAGCGGCTGGCCCGCCTGAAGCGTGTTGATGATCAGCTGGGGCGCGCTGGCGAGCAGGAAGGCCAGGGCGAAGCTGCCCAGGGGCTGGAGCGCGGCGAGGGGACGAGCGAGGGGAGGAGCGAGGGGATCGTCGCTCTGCCGGGGCCGCGTGAAGGCGACGAGGGCCAGGGCGAGCAGCCCCCACGGTAGCAGCACAAGCCCGAGGTGGCGCATCAGGAAGGCGAGCCCGCCAAAGAGCCCGGCCAGGGCCACAAGGCTTACGCGCCCCTTGCTCGCCACGAGCGCGGCGACGCAGAGGCCGACGCAGGCCGCAAAGGGCATGTCGCTGCCCACGTACAGCGCGTACTGGGCGACAAAGCCGTTCAGGGCCAGGGCGAGCAGGGCGAGCAGGGCGGGGCCAGGCGGCAGCAGCGTGCGGGCGAGCCAGTAGCCGGCGCCGAGCAGGGCCGCGCCGCTGAGGGCCGCCACGAGACGCCCCGCCAGAAAGGCGTTGCCATCAAAGAAGGGGCGGGCCAGCCAGAGCAGCAGCGGGTAGCCAAGGTTGTAGAAGCCGTCGGCGCTAAACACCTGGGCTAGCGTGGCGCGGGTGGCGAAGACCCGAAAGTCGTTCTCGACACCTGGGCGCGCCAGCGTTACGTGGCCCTGGGCAGCCAGCAGCGTGAGCGCGGTCCAGCCACAGATCAGCGCCACCGGGGCGGCAACGCCAACGAGCCAGGGGGCGCGCACGGCGAGGCGGGGGCCGTCGCGCAGAGCCAGCAGGCCGGCGAGGCCAAGGACGGTGAGCGGCGGCAGGGCGCGCAGCGGGTAGGGGTAGAGCGCAGGCTGGAGCCTGTAGAGCAGCAGCCAGAGCAGGCCGTAGAGCAGGAGATAGCCGATAGCCGATAGCCGATAGCCGATAGCCTGTTGGCGTAGGGGCACGCTATAGCGCGCCTGTACAAGGCGTGGGTCGTCGGTCGTCGGTCGTCGGTCGTCGGTCATCGGCTTGCGCAGCAGGGCCCACAGCAGCGCGCCCACGGCGGCCCCGTAGGCGAGCTGGGATGGATAGGGCAGGGTGGGGCCGGGGCCAACGCGGTAGACGGCGCGATCTAGGAGCACGCCGACCTCGCGCCCGTCGGCGAGGGTGGCGGGCGTGCTGCGCAGCTCGACGAAGAAGTCGGTGGCCTTGAGCCAGCCGCCGCTGATCGGCACGCTGCGCTCCTCCCAGTCGCCCGTGGCGCGGAAGCGGGCCAGCTCGGTGGCGCCGTTCAGCATCAGCACCACCTCTGGGGGCGGGCCCTGCTCGCGCCAGCCGCGCAGGCGCAGCGTGACGATGCCGGGCAGGCCGGCCTGGGGGAAGAGCAGCGCGGCGGAGGGGCGCGACCAGCGAGCTGTGCCGCTGCTGCCCGCAAGCAAGACGCGCTGGGACTCGCTGTCGTCGCGCTCGGGGTCGTGAAAGCCCTGGATGTAGGCGGCGTCGAAGCCGCCGACATCCACCGTGTGGGTCGCGGGGAGCTGGGAGAGCAGCAGGATGAGCAGGGCACCGCCTGCGGCCCAGGCAAGCAGTGCGACGAGCGAACGCGGCATGGTGGCGGCGACCTCACGCTGGGAGCGAGCGGTCATGGGCTGGCGGTGGGGGTGGGGGCGACCTCGGGGGTGGGGGCGACCTCAGGAATCACCGGGTCTTGTGTGGCAAGCTCGCCCACAGGCGCGCTCACGAGGGTCTGGTTGATCCAGCCCGTGCCGTCGGGCGAGTTGATGGCCGAGCCGCTTGCGCGCTGCTCGCCGAGGCGCACGAGGTACCACTGGTTATTGCTGGTGCGCGCCAGGAAGACAAGCTCGTCGCCGACATTGACGCGGCCGATCGGCTCGTTGCCAGTGCTGGGCAGCGGGCGCACGTTGGCGTCCTGGCGCACGGTGCCGGTGAGGGTGCCGCTGGCCGTGATCGCCGCCGTGGTGGGCGCCAGCACCGGCGCGATCACTGGCTGCTGTGCGAGCGCCGCCGTGGGGTCGAGGGCGCTCTGGGCGGGGAGCTGGCGCTCGGCGGCAGCTGTGGGCTCAAGCGTGGGCAGCACGAACTGGGGCAGCTGGGTCTGGCCGGGGATCACCTGGCCAAAGCGATCGAGCTCGGCGCGAAAGCGGCTCACCACGCTGAAGGCGAGGATAAGCGCGAGGATCATCAGGACGCAAGTAACAGCGGTCTTGATCAGCTCCAGGCTCTGGCCCCAGACGCTGCGTCGGCCAAGCTCGGCGAGCGCGCTCTGGGCGGTGCCGGCCACGGGCTCGCCCCAGCTGGTGCGGCCCTGGTCGTTCTGGGCAACGCGCCGCAGCTCGAGCAGGGCGCGCACATCGCCGATCTGGGCAAGGGCGCGCACGGCGCTCCAGCGCACATTGCTGTTGGGGTGGTGGAGGGCCTGGATCAGCGGGCCGGCGGCGCGCCCGTCGCCGATGCGGCCGGCGGCCTCGGCGGCGCGGTAGATCGTCAGCCAGGGGCGCACCGAGTCGAGGGCCGCGCAGAGGGCTGGCACGGCGCCGGGGCCAAGGGCCACCAGCTCGTCCACGGCGCTGGCGTGAAGCGGGTGGGCGCTGTCGCCGAGGGCGTCGATCAGCGCGGCGACCTGCTCGCGGGAGGGCACGAAGCGCGGCGGGCGCGCGCGGCGGGTGCCACTGCCTGGCAGGCGGCGCGTGGCGCGCTCCAGGCTATTAAAAACCTGGCCAGTCGGGGTAACGCCGCTGGCGGGGGTGCTGGTTGGATCGACGGGTTCGTGTCGCTCGGTAGTCATCTGGTATGGGTATTGCGAATCGCGTGCATCACACGTCCTTCGCCCTTAGGTATGCGCGGGACCCGACGGGGCGCGCCACGCCTCGTAGCGGGCGATGATCGCGTCGAGCAGGGCGGCGGCGGCCTCGGGCTTGGGGCGGCGCGCGATGCTGCTGATGCCGACGCGGTCGATCAAGGTGAGGGCGATCTCGGGCTGGCCGATGCTGGCGACGGCATCGTTGGCCACGATCAGGTCGAGGCCCTTGCGCTCCAGCTTGCCCTGGGCGTTGGCTAGCAGATCGTCGGTCTCGGCGGCAAAGCCAACCTTGAAGAGCTCGTGGCGGCCGGCCATCCCGGCGATGATGTCGGGGTTCGTCACCAGCTCGACCGTCAGGCCGGTGGTATTGGGGCCCTTCTTGAGCTTATGGTCGGCGGCGGTGGTGGGGCGGAAGTCGGCCACGGCGGCGTTCATAATCAGGATGTCGGCGCCCTGGCAGGCCGCGTGGAGGGCGGCCTGCATCTGGAGCGCCGTCTCGACCTGCGTGGTCTGAACGGCGGCAGGCGGGGCGAGGGCCACGGGGCCGCTCACGAGCCGCACATCGGCGCCGAGGTCGCGGGCCTGGGCGGCGAGGGCGTAGCCCATCTGGCCAGAGGAGCGGTTGCCGAGATAGCGCACCGGGTCGAGCGGCTCGCGGGTGCCGCCGGCGCTTACCACGACGCGCCGCCCGCGCAGTGGCCCGCTGGCGCGACCAAGCAGTGCGCGCAGCTCGCCCTCAAGCTGCTCGGGCTCCGGCAGGCGACCCTTGCCGCTCACGTGCTCGGCCATGCGGCCCTCGCCGGGCTCCAGCAGCGTGTAGCCCCTGGCGCGCAGGGTGGCGAGGTTGGCCTGGGTGGCGGGGCTGGCGAGCATCTGGGGGTTCATGGCGGGGGCGAAGAGCACCGGGGCTGTAGTGACAAGCAGCGTGGTGGTGAGCAGATCGTCGCAGAGGCCGGCGGCGACACGAGCGATCGTGTTGGCGGTGGCGGGCGCCACAACTACGGCGTCGGCGTGGGCGCCGAGGCTCACGTGGCCCACAACGCCGTCCTCGGGGAGGACCCAGAGATCGGTGAGCACGGGGCGGCCGGTAAGGGCCTGGAAGGTGGCGGCGCCCACAAAGCGCTCGGCGGCCTCGGTGAGGATCACGTCCACCAGAGCGCCTGCCAGGGCGAGGTTACGGGCGAGCTGCGCCACCTTGTAGGCGGCAATGCTGCCGCAGACGCCCAGGACGATGCGCTTCCCGTGTAGTCTATCCATCTGCCCTCGCTGCTGCCCACAAGCTGCGGCATTGTAGCATCAGGGCAGGGGCGCGTCAAAGCGCATCCGGCGTGCTGCGGGCACCGACCCACGGCCAGGGATGCAGGGCCAAGCCTTGCCTCAGAGCGCAATCGCAATCAGCACCAGCGCCACCGCGAGCAGCGCAGCCATGCCGACGGTGAACGAGAGCGCGCCCGGCCGGCGCGCGCGCCGACGGCTGCGGCCCGAGTAGGGCGCAAGGTCCACGCCTACCAGAGTGCTGTAAGCCCGAAGCGCGGCGCGCAGCTCCGCCTGTGGCACGTAGCCGAACTCCTCCTGCTCGATGGCCTGGAGAAACTCCCAGCGCACCCCGGCCGCGTGCCCCGCAGCATGGAGGCTCAGCCCCTGCTGCCTACGGGCCTCGGCCAGGCGCAGGCCGAGGCGCTGGAGCGCCGCCGGGCGCGTGGGGGCCAAGGGCTGCGGGCTCTGCGCAGGCGCGGGCTGTGGCGCAGATGGCGCCGTGGGTCTGGGCGCTAGCGCGGCTGCGCTGGCTGGCAGCGAGGGAGCCGCACGCGCTGGCGTGGCGCTGGGGCGACCACGGCTCAGCTGCGTTCGCCGCAGCACCGCCTCGATGCGGGCGATCAGCTGGGCCTGGTTGAAGGGCTTGCCCACGTAGTCGTCCGCGCCATTTGTGAGCCCCATCACTACGTCCGCGTCGCCGTGCTTCGCCGTGAGCATGATCACCGGCACGCTAGAGCTGGCCCGGATCTGGCGGCAGAGATCCCAGCCGCTGATCTCGGGCATCATCACATCCAGCAGAATCAGGTCGGGCTGCTCGTGGGCCAGGCGCAGCAGGGCCGCCTGGCCGCGCTGATACGAGCTTACGATATAGCCGGCCCCGCCAAGCTGGTACTCCAGCAGCGTGCAGATCAGCGGCTCGTCGTCGATCACCATGATGTGCGTCGCCATCACGAGCTCCTGAGATGTTGAGCGCGATAACCGCGCCGGTGTAGGTTTAGTAGCGAAGCAGGCGCTCGGCGGCCCACTGGCGATGCTCTGGGGGCTGGCCCGCATCGGCGACGATGCCTGTAAGCGCGGCCCGCGCCGATGCTGAGGCAGGGCTCGCAGGGCGCGCCAGGGCGCCCAGGCTTTCCACGCAGCGCTGGCGCAGCACCGGCGCGGCCAGCGTTGGCTGCGGCGTGGCAGCCTCCAGCACTGTACTGAGCGCCGCAACAGCCTCAGCTGTCGCGATGAATCCCAGGGCCGCCGCCGCCGCCAGCCGCAGCTGCGGCTGCTCGGCGGGGTTCGTCACCACCAGGCCGATCACGCGGTCGTCGGGTGTGCGGGCGCTTACGTGGCGCAGCGCCTGGAGGCGCAGGGTCAGCGGCGCGGCGGGGTCCGCCAGGGGCTCGCCCAGGCGTGGGTCGTCGGGCCGAGTGGCCGCGAGGGCGGCGTAGGCCTGCATGCGCAGCGGCGGCGACGCGGCCGCCAGGTACTCGCGCAGCAGCGGCAAATACTCGTCGCCGCCAACTCGCAGCAGGGCGCTCACCGCTGCAAGTCGCACGCCCGGCGCGGCCGTGGGGCTCTGGCTGATCCGCACCAGCAAAGGCGTCGTGCTCGCATCGCCCAGGGCGGTGATCGCCTCGATGCTTGCCACGGCCTCCGCGCCCTGCGCGCTCTGCGAGTGGCGCACAAGGGCCGGCAGGGCCTCGTGATCACCGGCGCGGGCCAGGGCGCGCGCTAGGGCCAGCCCAGGTTCGGGCCGCTGGCGGGCGGCCCGCGCCGCCTGGCGCAACGCGGCGCGAGGCTCGCCGCTCAGCTCGGCCGGCAGCGCGTCGGCGGCGGCGCAGCGCAGCTCGCCCGGCGCCGTGGGGTCCGCAGCGATCGCCAGCAGCGCCTCCGTGGCCTCGGGTCCGCTCAGTCGCCCCAGCGCCGCCACGGCTGCACGGCGCAGCTGCGGCGCTTGCTCGGCGCCTCGCGCCAGCCGGCGCAGGCTTGGCAGAGCCGCCTGGTGCGCGTGGGCGCCGAGCAGCCCGATGATCGCGCTTTGTAGAAAGAGATCGTCGGCGCCAAGCTCCAGGCGCCGCAGCGCAAGCTCGCGGGCGGCGGGCGCGGCGCCCAGGCGCTCCAGCGCAAGCCAGCGCAGTGCGGCTGGGGCGCTAGGGTTGTCGAGCAGCGCCACCAGCTCGGCCACCGGATCGCCAATACGAGCTAGCATGTCCAGCGCCGCGCGCACAACCTCGGTGCGCGCTGGGTCGGCCAGGGCCGCGCGCAGAGCGACAAGGGCCATTGGCGCCAGGTCGGGCCTACGCTCCACCAGATCGCCGAGCGCGGCGCAGGCCGCCACGGCGATGCGCGTGGCCTGTCGGGCCGTCAGCTCGCCCAGGCTGGTGGGCGGGTCGGCCGTGGTGCCGCCATCGGCCAGGGCGTCCATCAGGGCGAGGCGGGCGTCGTTGGGCCGGGCCAGGCTGGGCCAGGCTGTGGCAGGCTGCGTGGCCAGGTCGGGCAGGCGCCGCAGCCACGCGCCGCGCAGCGCCGCCTCTAGCTGGGGGCCAAGCAGCGCCGCCAGGGTTGGCAGCGCCATGTTCGCGCCGGTGTGCCCAAGGGCCCGCGCGATCCGCTCGCCGAGCGCGGTGTCCACGCCCACCCTCCGTAGGCCGGTGATCAGCGCGGCGGCCGCCTGGTCGCCCATGCCCGCGCGCGCGCCCAGCGCGCCCAGGGCCCCGGCGGCGGCCCGGCGCAGCAGCGGCGCATCGCTCGTCTCAAGCAGGCCGCGCAGATCCGGCAGCGCCTCAGTTGCGCCAAGCCGGCCAAGGTGCCCCGCCGCCGCCGCCCGCAGCATCACTGGCAGGCCCGCCCAACCCATCAGGCGCCGGAGCAGCAGCCGGCCGCCGGGGCCGCGCCCTGCCAGCAGATCCACCGCGTGCAGGCGCGCGGCGAGCTCGGATTCTGACGCCAGACGACCGCCAGCCGATGACCGCCACACATCTGCCGTCCGGTCGGCGGTCGCCGGTCGGCGGTCGTCGCCGCCACCAGGCTGGGCTCCGTGGCCGCCAAGCGCGGCGCGGGCAAGCAGGGCGGTGGCCGCCGGAAGCGACAGGCGGGCAGCCGCATCGAGCGCCTCGCGGCGGGCCGGGTCATCGGCAGGCAGCGCTGCAAGCACGCGGTAGATCGCCGCCAGGGCCTCCTCCGGCTCGCGCTGCCCCAACTCCGCCAGGGCCGCGCGGCGCATGTCGGCCGAGCCGCCCGCCATCGTGCGCTCCACCAGCTGCGGGTCGCCCACTGCCGCCAGGGCTAGGGCCCGCAGCTGCTCGGGGAGCGTCGCGCTGCTCACAATCGCCCGCGCCGCACGCGCGCGGCGCTCGCCCGCGTGCCGTGCGCTCAGCAGCGCCTCCAGGCCGGCACGGAAGGGCGACGTCGCCAGCAGCCGCTGGGACGCCTCGCCGCCCAGCGCCGCCACAAAGCAGCGCGCCGCAAGCGTTGTGGCGTCGGCGATGGAGGGTGGCACCAGTGATTCTGGCGCCGGCGGCGCGGCGGCCAGCAGGTCGGCGGCCAGCCAGCGCAGCGCAGGCGGCGCGCTAAGGTCATCCACGAGGGCGAGCCAGAGCTCTGGATGGTAGACGGTAGACGGTAGACGGTAGACGGTAGACGGTGGACGGTGAGGCCCGGCACCGTCCATCGTCCATCGTCCGCCGTCTGCCGGCAAGGCCGCGGCACCGTCCACCGTCCATCGTCCACCGTCTGCCTGCACCAGCGCCCGCGCCGTCGCTGCCGCCGCCGCCAGGGCGCGCGGCTCGTCGGCCTGGGCCGCCGCCGCAAGCAGCGCCGGGAGGGCAGGGGCCAGGCTATGCAGCAGGGCGCGCTCGGCCTCCGGGGCCTCCGGCGACGCAAGGCGCTCTACTAGGCGCAGGCCCCAGAGCGGTGCGCGGGCCGGGCTCTCCAGGGCGCAGGCCGCCAGAGCCCGCAGGTCGGCCTGATCCGGAGTCCCATCGCCCCAGAGCGAAGTCAGCACCGGGAGCGGGTCGTCGAGCAGGCCGGCAGCGAGCGGCGCCACGGCGGCGCGCTCTGTCGGCGCGAGACTC